>DAIQRN010000179.1:0-5718 GCA_036786185.1 Acidovorax sp.
TGTCATCGTGGCGCCGGGCCAGGCCCTGTCGATGGCGGAAAAGGGACTGCTGTGATGAGAATGCCCCGCCACCGCCACCTCCCTTGGGCCCTGCCGGCCGCTGCCGCGCTGCTGCTGGCCTGCGTGTCGCCCTCCGCGCCTGCACCCGTGGACCCCGTGCCGCCGCCCGCGCAGGCCTGCCCCTGCCTGCGCCTGATCGGCGATACCACGCTGGAAAAGCGCTTGAACTTTGGCGGCACCACCGTGGGCGGGCTCTCGGGCATCGACTACGACGCGGCGCAGGACCGCTACATCCTGCTGTCGGACGACCGCTCCAACGTCGATGACGCGCGCTACTACACCGCACGCATCCACTACACCGCCAACGCCCTGGCCGCGCCGGAATTCACCACCGTCACCGCCCTGCGCAATGCCGCTGGCCAGCCCTACGCGCCCCGCCGCCGCGCGGTGGACGGAGTGGACGTACCCGACCCCGAAGCCGTGCGCTGGCTGCCCGGCGGCGAATCCTTTCTGTGGGCCAGCGAGGGCGATTTTGCGCGCGGCTTCGGCCCGGCCCTGCGCGCCACGCGCGCCGCCGACGGTGTGCTGCTGCGCAACGTAACCCTGCCCGCCGCCTTCCAGCCCCATACACACGAAAAAATTGGTCCGCGCGACAACGACTCGCTCGAAGGCCTGGCCCTCACGCCCGACGGCCGCACCGCCTGGGTCGCCATGGAAGGCCCCTGGCTGCAGGACGGCCCACGCGCCACGCCACAGAGCGGCGGCGCCCCCGTGCGCATCACCGCCATCGAAGTGGCCAGCGGCCGCGCCCTGCGCCAGATCGCCTACCCGCCCGATGCCGTGCCGCACAAAAGCCCCCTGCCCGGCGGCTACACCACCAACGGCGTGAGCGAAATCCTGGCCGACGGCCCCGGCCACCTGCTGGTGCTGGAGCGCAGCTACACCCTGGGCGTTGGCAACTCCGTCCGCCTGTACCGCATCGCCCTGGATGAAGGCAGCGACACGCTGGGCCTGCCGGCCCTCGCGCCCGGCAACCACGTGCCCGTGCGCAAGACCCTGGTGGCCGACTTCGCCCGCCTGGGCCTCGCGCACGTGGACAACATCGAGGCCATGACCTGGGGCGAGCCCCTGCCCGGCCCCGCCGGCCCGCGCCGCGTGCTGGTGTTCGTGAGCGACGACAACTTCAACCCGGCGCAGGTGACGCAGTTCATCGCGGCGGAGTACCTAGAGCCGTGATGCAGGTGAAAGCCAAGTCGCTCCAGGACCTGCAGCCGCTGCGCCAGGCGCTGGCCGAGGCCGCCGCGCACGAGGCCGAGCGCCTGCGCCTGCAGCACGAGGCCCGGCGCCGCGCGCAGGCCGAGCGCAACCTGTTCCGCGACACCGTGGGCCCCGTGCAGGCGCTCAAGGGCCCGCAGCGCGACCGGCGCTGGCACCAGGCCGTGCCGCCCGAGCCCCTGCCCCTGCAGCACTGGCTGGACGAAGAGCGCGTGCTGCGCGAATCCATCAGCGACGACTTCGACGTGAGCACGCTGCTGGACACCGACGACCAGCTCAGCTTTCGCCGCCCCGGCGTGGGAGTGGACGTGACGCGCCGCCTGCGCGCCGGGCACTGGAGCATCCAGCGCCAGCTGGACCTGCACGGCCTGCGCGTGGACCAGGCGCGCGAGGCGCTGGGCGAGTTCGTGCGCCAGGCCCACAAGGCGGGGCTGCGCTGCCTGCGCATCGTCCACGGCAAGGGCCTGGGCTCGCCGGGCAAGAGCCCCGTGCTCAAGAGCCGGGTGCAGCGCTGGCTGGTGCAAAAAAGCGAGGTGCTGGCCTTTGTGCAGGCCCGGCCCCTGGACGGCGGGGCGGGGGCGCTGGTGGTGCTGCTGCAACCTGCGGACAGGCACCGGCGCCCGTTGAAAATTAAGTAAAAAAGGCCTTCAGCTCTTATCCATCAAGCGCTAACAGCTATCATTTTTACGATTCCTTGGCAAAGTACCGACTGTCCATAGCGGCGCGCCAAGCCTGGTCAAACACCAAATCGCACTGCACCACGCTGTCCCCGCCCTCTTGCAGCGCCAGCTCACCCACACTTTGAAAGCGCTTGTCGCTGAAGGCTTGCGTCAGCCGCTCCAGCAGCGCCTGCTTGTAGCGCGTGTCGGAATTGCCTTCCAGATGCATTCCCTTGGTTTCCAGCAGCACCACGCGCGCCCGGTTGCCCTGCGGGTGGTAGCCAAACACAAAGTCGGGGTACACCTTGTGCCGCCGCCAGCCTTGCAGGCCATACTGCGTGCGCGCCACATTGCGGTGCCACCAGCGCAGCGCGGGTTGCTCGTCCAGATAGCCCGCAAACAGCGCCTCGAACTCGTTCAGGTCGGGCGTGCGCAGCGCGGGAGCCAGCAGGCTTTTTTCCATGTCGGCGTCGTCGCTGGTGCGGCGCAGCTTTTTGGGCTTGCCCGCCACGTCCAGCAGCATCTCGTGGGGCAATTCATAGTCCTGCCGGTCGGCGCGCAGGCAAAACTCGATGCGGCCCTGCTGCACCAGTTGCTCAAACACCTCCTGCGCCAGGCGGTCGCGCTCGCCCTCCAGGTCTTTGCGCAGCTGCTCCACCAGCGATGCGCTGCTGGCGCCCACCGCCCGCGCGTCCCACGGCCCGCACAGGCGCAAAAGCACCGCATCCACCCAGCCCCACACCAGCCAGGGGTTGGGCGCCAGGTCCACCAGTGCGCGCACCATGCCCGCAGGGTCCAGCGGGGCGCTGCCCTCGTCCAGCGCCTGGCGGGCGGGGGCAAAGCCTTCGTCCAGCACGCGCAAATCCACCACCACGCGGCCACCGGCGGCGCCTTCGGGCAGGGCGCCGGGCTTCCAGCCCTGCGCCAGCGCCTGCACGTCCAGCCGATCCCAGGGCAGGCGCGCCAGCACGTCGCTGTCGTATTCCAGCGGGCGGCGCGTTCCATCGGGTTCGGCCCAGGTCACGGTGGGGACAAAGATGCGCAGCGCCTCCAGCCCGGCACGGCGGCGCAGCGCCACGGGCTGCGGCGCATCGCCCGCGCCCACGGTGTCGCCGCGCACGCTCATGGCCAGGTCGCCCATGCCTTCGGATTCCAGCGACTGCTTGATGGCCTTGATCACCTCGCCCGTGGTGGCGTCGTGGCAAAACACATAGCAGGCATCGAGCGCCTCGCGCCCCGTCTTGCACACCTGCGGCAGGCGCAGAATGCGGCCCACCAGCTGCGTCATGGCGCGCTTGCCACGGCTGGCGGCCAGGGCGCACAGCACGTAGGCAAAAGGGCAGTCCCAGCCCTCCTGCAGCGCCTGCTTGGTGATGATCACACGCACCTGGCTGGCGGGCGAGAGCAGCTCCTCATCGCCAATTTCGTCCTTTTCACTGGTTTTTTCGCGGATGTGGGCGTCTGCAAAACCCAACTGCGCCAGATAGGCCCGCGCATCCTGCGCATGGATATAACCCGCGTCCACCTGGTCCTTGCCCGTGCGCTCCACCTGCACCAGCAAGATGGGGCGGATGTAGCGGCCCGTCTCGCCCTCCAGCAGGCGCGCCTCGCGCTCCAGCACGTCAAGCTGGCGCGCGCTCTCGGCCAGGCAGCTTTGCCAGTCGGCCCAGCGGCGCACATCGACGTTGATGGGCAGCTTGATCATCTGCGCCGCGTCCAGGTCGGTGCCGCGCACATCCACCAGAATGTTCGAGCCATTGGCACCCGCCGCCTTGGGGTCAGCCACGCGCGGCGTGGCCGACAGCTCCAGCATGAAGCAGGGGTTGAAGCCGTCGATGGTCTGCAGCGCCGTTTCGGTGTAGCCGTGGTGGCCCTCGTCAATCACCACCATGGGGCGCACCAGGCGCATCACGTTGCCCAGTGAGCTTTTGACGATGCTGCCCTTTTGCGCGCGCACCTCGTCGGCACGGGCCCAGGGGCTGCCGTAGGCATGGAGGTTGGGCACGGCCTGCAGCAGCTGCCAGTGCGCCTCGATGTCGTCCTCGCGCGGCACAAAGCCCAGCACGCTGCCCCGGTCGCGGAAGAAACGCAGGGTTTCCTTGCTCTGGCGCGATGCCGAGGCCAGCATCAGCAGCATCACGCACAAATGGCTTTCCACGTCCAGGCGCGTCAGCGGATCGTCCTTTTCCAGAATCTTGACCTTGCCCGCGCCCGCCACGCTCAGCATCTGGTGGTAGGGGTGGTCGCGGTTCTTCAGCGTCTTGAGCGTCTGGCGGTAAATGGCCTCGTTGGGCACCACCCACAGCACCAGGCCGCTGCTGCGCTGCAAAAAACCATTGAACACCCGGCCCACGCTGGCAGCGGCCAGCAGCGTCTTGCCGCCGCCCGTGGGCACCTTCAGGCAGATGCTGGGGATGGCGCGGCCCGCACCGTCCCAGCGGCTGGAATGCGGCAGGGCGGCAAATGCAGGCGGCAGCGCGCCCGCCTTGCGCAGCGCATCCCAGGCGTGGCGCGGGTAGTCGGCCGCGGTGCGCAGCGAATCCTGCATGTGCTCCATGGCCTTGAACTGCGTCATGGCCGCCACTGCAGCATCCGACTCGGCCTGGCGCGCGCGAAGCTCGGCCACATAGGCATCGAGCTTTTGCAGCGCTGTGTCCTGAAACTCCTTCAGGTCCGTGGCACCCAGCGTGCGCGGCAGTGATACGGTGCCGCGCCGGGGCTGCCACAGCAGTTGGCGGTCGCGCTCGATCTGTGCCACAAACTCGGGCGTGCTCACGCCCTGCCAGTGCACCACGTCCAGCGGGTACACGATGGGCAAGTCTTTCATGCGCTCCTTGAAACGCAAAAAATCTTGGGCGCTCCAGCCGGGCGCATCCACCGCCAGGTCAATGTCGGAGCGAGGACGCCAGTCGTCGCGCGCGCGCGAGCCAAACACCCACACGCGCTGCACGCCCTGGGCGGCATCAAAAAAAGCCCTCAGTGCCTGCAGCGTGCCGGGCTCCAACCCGAAAGCAGTCGCACCGGACGTAGGCATGACAGCCGCGCCGCTCATACGCCACGCTCGCGCAGCGTGGCCAGCAGCGCCTCAAACAGGCGTACTGCATCCTGGCGGACAAAGGCCGCCACCTGCATGGCCAGCGCCTCGTCGTAGGTGTGCGATGTTTTGTTGCGAAAACGGCGCATGTCACTCCAGCCCTTTTCATCCGCGATCAAGCGGCGCGCAAAGGCTTCTGGAATCACGGTGGCGGCCTCTTCGTCCACATCGTTGCCGCGTGCACGCAGCCAGCGGTAGGCGGCCTTCCAGGCGGCCTCGAAGGTGAACTCAAACCGCTGAATCAGCGCGTCGCGCACGATAGATGTCTCCTGCGGCTCGGCCAGCACCTCGTGCAACCGTGCCAGCGCCTTGTCGAAATGCTGCAGTGCCAGCAAATAACGTTCTTGTTGTGCCATAGCCCTCAACCCTGACGAAACAACACAAACGGCAGCGCTGCAAACTCGATGCCGTGCGTGCGCAACTGCGCATTGCTCAAGTACTTGGCGGGCGCAAACACCAGGTGGCGCTGGGGCGTGCCGGGGTGTTGCGCCGCCCAGTCCTGCATGGCCTGGGCGCGCGGCAGGGTCAGCGCGGCGTCGGCCGACTTGAGGAAGGCCAGGTCGGGCCGATAGACCAGCCAGACATGCG
Source organism: Acidovorax sp. (assembly GCA_036786185.1). Lineage (GTDB taxonomy): Bacteria > Pseudomonadota > Gammaproteobacteria > Burkholderiales > Burkholderiaceae_C > Acidovorax. The sequence continues at coordinate 5,617 of DAIQRN010000179.1, forward strand.
CGTCCTGCGCCTGACTGAGGTAGAACGCGGGCGCATCGGGCGGCGGAGCTTGCAGCGTGCCGCCCGTGGCCGTGTGCAGCAGCCAGGCGCCCAGCGCCTCGA
>DAIQRN010000180.1:0-5714 GCA_036786185.1 Acidovorax sp.
CCTGCCGCCCCAGCTGCGCGACCTGCGGCCCGAGCAGCTGGCCCGCCGCCTGCGCCGCGCGGCCCCGGCGCAGGACACGCCCGAAAACGCTATACAAACCATAGCGCTTAGCGCAGAGCAGGAAAGCGCAAGAGCCCAAATTGCCTCCAACCCCGGCCCCTTTCTGCTGTTTGGCAGCACCGGCAGCGGCAAGACCGAGGTCTATCTGCGCTGCGTGCAGGAGGCGCTGGAGGCCCATCCCACGGCCCAGGCCCTGGTGATGGTGCCCGAGATCAACCTCACCCCCCAGCTCGAAGAGCGCTTTACCACCCGCTTCGCCCCGCGCTTCGGCGCCCAGGCCGTGGTTTCGCTGCACAGCGGCATGACCAACCCGCAGCGCCTCAAGAGCTGGCTGGCCGCGCACAGCGGCGCGGCGCGCATCGTGCTGGGCACGCGCATGGCCGTGTTTGCCAGCCTGCCGGGCCTGAAAATCATCGTGGTCGATGAGGAGCACGACGCCAGCTACAAGCAGCAGGAAGGCGCCCGCTACTCCGCGCGCGACCTGGCCGTCTGGCGCGGGCGCGAACAGGGCGCCAAGGTCATTCTGGGCAGCGCCACGCCCTCGCTGGAAAGCTGGCACGCCAGCGACCCGGCCGTGGGCCGCTACCTGCGGCTCGCAATGCCCAGCCGCATCGGCGCGGGCGCCCTGGCCCGCGTGCGCCGCGTGGACATGAGCCAGCAGCCGCGCCGCACCGTCTTCAGCGCGCCGCTGCTGGCCGCCATCACCGAGCGCGTGGCGCGCGGCGAGCAAAGCATGGTCCTGCTCAACCGCCGCGGCTACGCCCCCGTGCTGCACTGCGCCGACTGCGGCTGGAAGAGCGACTGCCCGCATTGCAGCGCGCACCAGGTCTTCCACAAGACCGACCGCACCCTGCGCTGCCACCACTGCGGGTTCGCCGTGCGCGTGCCCCACGCCTGCCCCACCTGCGGCAGCCCCGACATCCACGCCATGGGCCGGGGCACCGAGCAGCTCGAGGAACAGCTCGGCACCCTGCTGCGCGAAGTGCTGCGCCCCGACCGCACGCCCGCGCGCATCGCCCGCATCGACGCCGACACCACCCGCGCCAAGGGCGCGCTGGAGGCCCAGCTGGCCCAGGTGCACGCAGGCGAGGTGGACGTGCTGGTGGGCACGCAGATGATCGCCAAGGGCCACGACTTTCGCCGCATCACCCTGGTGGCCGCCGTGCAGCCCGACGGCGCCCTCTTCAGCAGCGACTTCCGCGCGCCCGAGCGCCTGTTTGCGCTGCTCATGCAGGCCGCCGGCCGCGCCGGCCGCGACGCCGCCTACATGGCCGCCCAGGGCACGCAGTGCGAGATGTGGGTGCAAAGCTGGCACCCCCAGCACGCCGTTTATGAAGCGCTGCGCCGCCACGACTACCCGGCCTTTGCCGCCCAGCAGCTCAAAGAGCGCGAAGAGGCCGCCATGCCCCCCTTCGCCTACCAGGCCCTGGTGCGCGCCGACGCCCGCACGCAGGAGGTGGCCCAGGGCTTTCTGACCGCCGCCACCGACGCCGCGCGCGCGGCCGGGCTGCCGGGCCTGGCGGACGGCACGGTCATACTGTTTCCCCCCATCCCCCTGGCCATCCAGCGCGTGGCCAACGTGGAGCGCGCCCAGATGCTGCTGGAAAGCAGCAGCCGCGCCGTGCTGCAGCGCTTTCTGGCGGCCTGGCAGCCCGTGCTTCAAGCCGAGCGGACGCGGCACAAGGGGCTGGCGCGCTGGCTGGTGGATGTTGACCCGCTGGTCATCTAGGGTTCTGAGGTTTTTAGGCCCTATGCCGTTTTCACTGATTTCCCCCTAAAAACCTATGAATCTCCTTTTGCCGGAGGGCCAGGTGCTGGCCCAGACTTCTTACGACCTGGATTTGGTAGCGCTGTCCTACGCCATTGCCGTGCTTGGCTCGTTTGTCGCGCTCACGGCGGCGCGGAACATTCGGGGCCCGAACGGCCTGCAGTGGCGCAACGTGCTGGCCTCGGGCGCGGCGCTGGGCGGCATCGGCGTGTGGTCGATGCACTTCACGGGCATGCTGGCCCTCAAGCTGGGCATGGGTTCGAGCTACTCGGTGCTGGAAACGCTGGTGTCCCTGGTCGCCGCCATGGGCGCCACCTCGGCGGCGCTGGCCTTTGTGGCGCTGCGCCCCAACAGCCTCGCGCGCGTGTTGGGCGCGGGCACGCTGCTGGGGTTGGGCGTGGCCTTCATGCACTACCTGGGCATGGCGGGCATGCGTTTTCCGGGCTTCATCCTCTGGTCGTGGGACGTGATCGGCCTGTCCGTGTTCATTGCCGTGGTCGCCGCCAGCGCCGCGCTGTGGCTGACCTTCCGCGCGCGCCGCGTGGTGCTGCGGGTTGCCGCCGCGCTGGTGATGGGCCTGGCCGTGTGCGCCATGCACTACACCGGCATGGCCGCGGCAGACTTCATCTGCACCGCGCCCGAGTCCACGCGCTTTGCCACGCCCACCGGCTCCGGCATGATCAACGCCATGCAGCTGGCCGCGCTCACCCCCATGGTGGCCATTGCCATGGCCGTGGTCATTGGGCTGGAGCAGGTGCTGCGCAAGAACCTGACGCAGTCCGCCTGACGAGATTGGAGTGTGTTTTTGGTCTCCAGCGCTTACCCATCAAGCGCAAGCAGCTATCAAATCAATAGCATTTTACCCTTCACCCTCAGTGGAGCAAGGCGACAGCCCCTGAAAAGCTCAAGAACGCCAGCGCCGTGCTCACCAGAATGATGTGCGCAATGCGCCCGTTGTGGGCGCCAAAGCGCTCGGCCAGCAGCGAGACGTTGCTGGCGCTGGGCAGGGCGGCCAGCAGCACCAGCACCGTGAAGGCAAACGGCGTGAGCGGCACGCCCAGCGCGATGGCCGCCGTGCCCACGGCCCACACCAGCAGCGGGTGCACCAGCAGCTTGGCCAGGGCGACGGGCACGTAGTCGCGGGCCAGCACGCGCTCGTGCAGGTTCATTTGCGAGCGGGCCAGCACGGCACCGATGGTGAACAGCGCCACGGGCGAGGCGGCGTCGGCCAGCATGGCCACGGTTTTGTCCAGCGGGCCGGGCAGCGTGAACTGCAGGGCCGAGGCGATGGCGCCCAGCGCGATGGCCCAGGGCATGGGGTTGGTGGCCATGCCCTTGAAGGCGTTTTTCAGCGCCACGCCCACGCCGTGCGTGCCCGCGCCGTCCAGGCGCGACAGGGCGATGCACAGCGAGGTCGTGATGATCATGTCCACCACCATGGTCACGATGGCCGGACCCGCGCTTTGCGCGCCCAGCAGCGCCACCAGCAGAGGCACGCCCATGAAGCCGGTATTGGGGAAGGCGGCCACCAGCGCGCCAAAGGCGGCATCGTTCCAGCCCTGGCGCCGCAGCGTGAGGGCCACGGTACCGCCCACCATGACCAGCGCGCACAGCAGATACACGCCGGCCACGGCCGGGTCCAGCAATTGGCCGATGGGGGTGCTGGCGCCAAAGCGGTACAGCATGCACGGCAGCGCAAAGTACAGCACGAAGGCGTTGAGCCCCGGGATGGCGGGCTGGGGCAGGATGCCGCCGCGCGCGGCCAGGTAGCCGCACAGCACGAGCGCGAAGAACGGAAAGGTGATGAGCAGGACGGAGAGCACGGGCGCTATTGTCGGCCCTGCCCTGGTGCGCTACGGCCCTGGGTCTGCATCGGTCATTGCTTGCGCTGGATGATGAGGTTGCGCTTGGCGTCCTCGGGGTAGGCGAAGGTGATGGCGCCGTTCTTGACCTGGCCGATGATGAGCATGTTGCGCGTGATGGCGTCCTTGTCCTGCACGCTGAACGGCTTGTCGTAGGTGGAGACCACGCCGTAGTAGGTCTTCATCTTGCCTTCCAGCGACTCCTTGATGGCCTTGCCCGTGAGGTTGCCGTCGCGGATGCCGAGGAACGAATACATCAGCAGATAGGTGGCGTCGTAGGCGTTGGCCGCCGCCATGGGCACCGCCACCTTGCCCTTGTACTTGCGGGCGTAGCCCGACAGGAATGATGCCCGGCGCTCGTTGCTGGGTTCAGCAATGAAGGTCTGCACCACGAGCGCGCCCTCGGCAGCGTCCTTGGCGCCTTCCAGAAAGTACGGAAAGGACAGCGTCCATGGCCCCACCTGCGGCACCTTCCAGTTCAGCGCTTTCTTGCCGTTGGCGATCACCGCATTTTCCTGGCCCACGGTGTAGCTGAGGATCACGTTGGCCCCCGCAGCGCGGGCGGCCGTGAGCTCGGCCGTGAGGTCTTTGACGCCCAGATCAAAGCGCCCTACATACACTGGCTTGAGGTTCTTGGTCGCCAAGGCGGCCACCATATCGTTATAGCCGCCCTCGCCGTAGCCGGTCTTGTCGGCAAAAATGGCGACCTTGTCCCAGCCGCGTTTGACGATGTCGTCCACGATGAACGGCGCCTGGATCGCGTCGCGCCCTTGCACGCGGAAGATGTAGCTGTCGGGCGCGGGGTATTTGGCCGTGATGGCAGTGGCCGTGGCGCAGGGCACGATGAGCGGGCTTTTGGCGTCCTGGAACAGGTCGATGGCCTTGAGCGCCACGCCGCTGTTGCAAAAGCCAATGGTGGCAACGACCTTCTCTGCCAGCAGTTCCTGCGACACCTTGCGGCCCTGGTCGGGGTCGGCCCTGTCGTCCTTGATGACCAGCTCCAGCGGGCGGCCGAGGTAGCCGCCCACGGCATTGATCTCGTCCACCGCCAGCTTGATTCCATTGAGCATGGGGACACCAAAGTCGGCCGACGGCCCGCTGAAAGGCCCCACCACGCCGATGCGCGCGGGAGCGTTGGCCCCCACCTGCGCATGCGCCGCCCGTGGCAGCAGTGCCGCGCCCGCCAGCACACCGGCAGCCGCCAGGGCAGTCCAGGCGGTCCAAACAGGCAGGGGCAATCGACCGTGGACCGTCCGGCGCGTGGCAGCGGTCAAAGCGATGGAAGACGGGGTCACAGGATTCATGGCGGTGCTCGGTTCACAACACTCCCCCCAGCGTGGGGGGATGTGCCCATCAGTATCAAATGGTGAAAACAAAGTCCCTAGCGGGGTTTCCCGGAGCACAGGGCCTGCCCCATGGGCAGCGGAGCGCCCCTGTCAGCAGACCGCCAGGCGCCGGGCGTGTTCAGGCGATGGCCGATGCCCTCGCCCCGACCCTGGCGGGGGTACGCCGGTATCATAGCGCCCTTGCACTGCACGCCCCCTCGGCGTGCACCCCACGCCCGTGGCATCCACCGCCCCGCGCCTGTCCGGGTCTCCCTTCGCATCTTTCTGCACGTTTCTTCTCCTCCATGTCTGCCGGTCTCAATCTTGCCCAGCTCCAGGCCGTTCACTACACCGACGGGGCCTGCCTTGTCCTGGCAGGGGCTGGCTCCGGCAAGACGCGGGTGATCACGATGAAGATCGCCCACATGATCGAAAAGGGCATGGACCCGCGGCGCATTGCGGCCATCACCTTTACCAACAAGGCGGCGGCCGAGATGCGCGAGCGCGCCAAGGGCCTGATCGGACGGCGGGCCAAGGATGTGCTGGTGTGCACCTTCCACGCCCTGGGCGTGCGCATGGTGCGCGAGGACGGCAGCGTGCTGGGCCTCAAGCCCCAGTTCAGCATCCTGGATGCCGACGATGTGACGGGCATTCTGAAGGATGCCTCGGGCGGCACCACCGACATGGCCACGGCGCGCC
>DAIQRN010000181.1:0-5714 GCA_036786185.1 Acidovorax sp.
CCAAGAGCCTCATGCACGGCCTGCTGCAGGCGGGCATGGCCAACTGCGGCAAGCACTTTCCTGGCCACGGCTTCGTCAAAGCCGACTCGCACACCGAAGTGCCGGTGGACAAGCGCAGCCTCAAGGCCATCCTGGCCGACGACGCCGCGCCATACCCCTGGCTCAGCACCACGCTCACCAGCGTGATGCCCGCCCACGTGATCTACCCCAAGGTGGACAGCCGCCCCGCGGGCTTCTCGCAGCGCTGGCTGCAGGACATCCTGCGCCGCCGCCTGCGCTTTGACGGTGCCATCTTCAGCGATGACCTCAGCATGGAAGGCGCGCGGCGCCTGGACGGCCAGCTGGCTAGCTACACCGACGCCGCCGTGGCCGCGCTGGCGGCAGGCTGCGACCTGGTGCTGCTGTGCAACCAGAGCGTGGGTGACGGCAGTGCGATGGATGAGCTGATTGCGGGGCTGGAGCAAGCCCAGGCCCAGGGCCGCTGGCAGCCCAGCGTGGACAGCGAATCGCGCCGCCTGGCGCTGCTGCCCGAAACCCTGCCCCAGCCGTGGGACGAGTTGATGCTGCAGCCTGCTTACATGCAGGCGCTGGATTTGCTGCCCTAAGGCGCCGGACTGGTGGTGTCCACCGGTGCGGGCACAGCCTCTGGCTGCGGGGCCTGCGGTGGCATGCCCTGAAAACGCCGCACCACGCGCTGGAACACCAGTGCATTCGGAATCTGCAGCCAGGCCACCTGGCCTGCCGGGGCGTCGTGGTCTTCCAGTGTGGTGTAGAGCAGGTTGATGTCCACGACGCGCCCCTTGGCGCCGGGCTTTTCGGCGGTGTCCAGCACTTCGATGTAGTCGCCGATGCGAAATGGCCGCACCATGGCGATCAACAGCGCACAGAACAGGTTGGACAGCACGCTCCAGGCGGCAAAGAACGCTACCGCGCCCACCGTGGCAAAGCCGGTGAAGGCCGTCCAGAGCACGGTGGCCGACACTCCCATGCGTTCGAGCACCAGCAACAGCACGCTGGCGTAAATGATCGTGCGGATCAGCCGGTTGATGGGCGCCAGCAGGTGTTGCGGCATCTGGGAATGCTCGCTGGCGCGGCGCACGATGCGGCGCAGCAGGCGCTGCAAGACCCAGGCTGCAAACAGGATCAGCAGGATTTGCAGGCCCGGCACGATGATCTCCAGCCAGTCCTGCGCCCAGTCGGGCAGGCGGGTCTTGAAGAGTTGTATGCGGGAGGCCACGGTGCGTGCACTGCGCTCGGTGGCGTCAAACGAGAGGGCGGAAAAGAAGCTCAATTGCGCAATTGCTCCAGGGTGTCCATCTGCATCTCAAAACTGAAGAAACGGTTGCGGCCCTGGGCCTTGGCGGCATACAGAGCCTGGTCGGCGCGCATGATCATGCTCTCGGCGTTGGTGCTGTCGTCAGGCACGCAGGTGGTGATGCCGCCGGACAGGGTGAGCGCGCAGCCCAGGGGCGATCCAGGGTGGGGCAGGGCGCGTACCTTGAGCACCTGGCCCAGCGCCCGCGCGAACGTCATGGCGCCCGAGCGCGGGGTATTGGGCAGGATGAGCGCGAACTCCTCGCCGCCATAGCGCGAGGCCACGTCCCGGGGGCGCACGCAAACCTCGCGCAGCAGGCGGCCCACCTCTTTCAGGCAGGCGTCGCCCTGCACGTGGCCGCTGGCGTCGTTGAAGAGCTTGAAATGGTCCAGATCGCACAGCATCAGCGTGAGCGGCGTGCCGTCCCGCCGCGCTGCCAGGATCTCGCTGTGCAGGATGCGGTCGAACCCGCGGCGGTTGACCAGTCCGGTGAGGGCGTCCACCTCCACCATCGCATTGAGGCGCTGGTTGGCCAGGTGCAGCTCGGCCGACATGGCCACCAGGCGCTGCCGCATATCCCGCAGGCGCCGCATGGCGCGCAGCTTGGCCATGAGCACGATGGGCTTGACGGGTTTGACGAGGTAGTCGTCGCCGCCCACCTCGATGCCGCGCCACACGTCCAGCTCGCTGTCCAGGCCGGACAGAAAGATGATGGGTGTCCAGTCGCCGGGCTCGCTCTCGCGCATCTGCTGCGCCACCCAGTAACCGTCCTGGCCGGGCAGCTTGATGTCCAGCAGCACCAGGTCTGGGCGGCGGGTTTTGAACAGATGCAGCGCGGCCTGGCCTTCGGGCGCTTCTAGGATGTCGGACACGCCGGCGTGCTGCAGTTCGGCCACCAGCGCTGCCCGCACGGAGGCCTGGTCTTCCACGACCAGCACAGAGAACGCCCGGCCCGCAGGCAGCTGCGGCGTGACCGGGGTGGGAGTGTCGCTGGCGATGAAGGGCACGGCGGGCGGCTCCGGCCTCAGGACTCGCGGCGCAAGGCGGGGAACAGGATCACGTCGCGGATGCTGGGGCTGTCGGTCAGCAGCATCATCAGGCGGTCAATGCCGATGCCGCAACCGCCCGTGGGGGGCATGCCGTATTCCAGCGCGCGCACGAAGTCATGGTCGTAGAACATGGCTTCATCGTCGCCGCTGTCCTTGGCGGCCACTTGGGCATGAAAGCGCGCGGCCTGGTCTTCGGCATCGTTCAACTCGCTGAAGCCGTTGCCGAACTCGCGGCCGGTAATGTAGAGCTCGAAGCGCTCGGTGACCTCGGGGCGCGTGTCGTTGGCGCGCGCCAGGGGCGAGATCTCGGTGGGGTGCTCCATGATGAAGGTGGGCTGCCAGAGCTTGTCTTCTACGGTTTCTTCAAAGTACAGCACCTGCAGGCTGGCCAGCGAGCGGGTGGACAGGCGGTCTTTCTCTTCTGTCATGCCCAGCTTTTTGAGCGCGCTGATCAGCCAGGCGGCGTCGTCCACGTGGGCGCCCGCTTCGGTGTACTGGAAGATGGCTTCGCGGATGGTCAGGCGTGCGAAGGGTTGCGTCAGATCCACCGCGCGGCCCTGGTAACTCATCTGCAGCGAGCCCGTGGCCTTCAAGGCCACTTCGCGGATCAGCGTCTCGGTGAAGTCCATCAGGTCCAGGTAGTTCCAGTAGGCCGCGTAGAACTCCATCATGGTGAACTCGGGGTTGTGGCGCACCGAGATGCCTTCGTTGCGGTAGCTGCGGTTGATCTCGAACACACGCTCAAAACCGCCTACGATCAGACGCTTGAGGTACAGCTCCGGCGCGATGCGCAGGTACATCTCCTGCTCCAGCGCGTTGTGGTGCGTGACGAAGGGCTTGGCGTTGGCGCCGCCCGGGATGGGGTGCAGCATGGGCGTTTCGACTTCCAGGAAGCCGTGGCCCACCATGAATTCGCGCAGACCGCTGACGGCCTTGCTGCGCGCCATGAAGCGCTTGCGCGCCTGCTCGTCGGTGATCAGGTCCACATAGCGCTGGCGGTACTTCTGCTCCTGGTCGGCCATGCCGTGGAACTTGTCGGGCAGGGGGCGCAGGCTCTTGGTGAGCAGGCGCAGGCTGGTCACCTTGATCGACAGCTCGCCCGTCTTGGTCTTCATGAGCGTGCCTTCGGCGCCCACGATGTCGCCCAGGTCCCAGTGCTTGAAGGCGGCGTAGAGCTCCTCGCCCACGGCGTCGCGCGTCACGTACAGCTGAATGCGGCCACCCACCTCGCCCAGCGACCCGTCCTGCACGGTGGCAAAACTGGCCTTGCCCATCACGCGCTTGAGCATCATGCGGCCGGCCACCGACACGGCCACGGGCATGGCTTCCAGCGCCTCGTTCGTGGTTTCGCCGTGTTCCTGGTGCAGCGGGGCGGCCTTGTGGGTGGGCTTGAAATTGTTCGGGAAGGCCACGCCGCCGCCGTTGGCTTGCACTTCGCGCAAGGCGCGGAGCTTTTCGCGGCGCTCGGCGATGAGCTGGTTGTCGTCGTGGGGAGGGGTTTGGTCTGACATAAGGGCCGTCGTGCGGTGGCGTGAAATGGGGGCTGGGCTCAGCCAAGCCACTCATTTTATCGGCTATGTGCCGTCTTTCTGCGCCATGCCCTCTTGGGGAGAGTTGTGCCACAAGGCGGCGACCGTGCGGGCAATGATTTTCAGATCGCCCCAGAGGCTGTGGTGTCCCGCGTAGTGAACGGCGTGTTGCAGCTTGATGGGCAGGATTTGCTCCACATAAATGCGCTCGGGGTCGCTGCTCTGGCCCAGTATGTGGCTTTCGTTGCGAAACTCGATGGAGGCAGCATCGGTGATGCCCGGCCGCACGCTGAGCACGATGCTGCGCACTGCGGCGGGGTACAAGTCCACATACTGCGGTACCTCGGGGCGTGGCCCCACAATGCTCATGTCACCGATGAGCACATTCAGAAGCTGCGGCAGTTCATCGAGCTTGGTGCGGCGCAGCCAGTGCCCTGCCCGGGTGATGCGGGCATCTGCCTGCGCAGTGATGGCGGGGCCGGAAGCCTCGGCGTCCGCGCACATGGTGCGAAACTTGTAGATGCGAAAGGGTTTCCCGGCACGACCCACGCGCGTTTGCCGGAAGAACGCCCCGCCGGGTGAGTCGAGCGTGACCCACAGGGCCACGCACAAGAGCAGCGGGGCCAGCACCAGCAGCGCCAGCGCCGAAAACACCAGATCGAACAGGCGTTTGGCCATCAGCCCAGCACCTCGTGCAGGGCCGCAACGACGTGGTCTTGCTCTGCATCGCTCATGGCCGTGAACAGTGGGAGGCTGACCATGGCCTGGTAGGCGGCATCAGCCACTGGAAACATGGTGGGCGTCAGTTGATAGCGGTCGCGCCAGTAGGGATGCCGATGCAGGGGCACATAATGCACGCTGGTGCCAATGCCTCGGTCCGATAGCGCCTGGATCAGATCATCGCGGGCCAGCGGCGCTTCGTCTTTCAGGCGGATGACATACAGGTGCCAGGCATGTGTGTCACCAGCAGGGGCCTGGGCTGGCAGAGTCAACGGCAAGGAGGCCAATTGTTCGTGGTACCGGCCTGCCAGGTACTGCCTTCTTGCAACGAAATCCGGCAACCGCGCCAGTTGTTCCACGCCCATGGCGGCGGCAATGTCCGTCATGTTGTACTTGAAGCCCGGAGCCACCACCTCGTAGTACCAGGCCGGTGTTCTGGAGGTGAAGCGATCGAAGGCGTCGCGGTTCATGCCGTGCAGGCGCATCACGCGCATGCGCTGGGCAATGTCAGCGTGGCGCGTCACTGCCATGCCACCTTCGCCGGTGGTGATGGTCTTGTTGGCGTAGAAGCTGAAGACGGTGACGTCGGATTGCAACTGCCCCACCAACTGACTTTGCCATGTGGAGGGCAGGGCGTGGGCGGCGTCTTCCACCACCTTCAGGCCGTGCTCCTGGGCCACGGCGAGGATTGCGCCCATATCGCATGCCAGTCCGCCATAGTGCACGGGCATGATGGCCTTGGTTCGCGGGGTGATGGCTGCACGGATTTTCTCGGGATCGATGTTGAGCGTGACAGGGTCCACGTCCACCAGCACCGGGTCCGCGCCGAGATAGCGCACCACCTCCACCGTGGCCGTGAAAGTCAGCGTGGGGGCAATCACCTCGTCGCCCGGGCCAATGCCCAGGGCCTCCAGCGCCAGGTGCAGGCCTGCGGTGGCTGAATTCACGGCAATCCCCTCCAGGCCCTGGCCGCCAAGGTAGTCCACGAATTTTTGCTCAAACTCCTTGGTCTTGGGTCCGGTGGTCACCCACCCTGAGCGCAGGGCTTCGGTGACGGCGGCGATCTCCGCGGGGCCTATGTCTGGTCGGGCGAAGGGGAGA
>DAIQRN010000182.1:0-5701 GCA_036786185.1 Acidovorax sp.
GAGGCCATACTGATGTACGGCAAGCCGTTCATGCGTGATGGCGCCCCAGATGTGGACATCAAGGACGGAGGCTTCGCCAAGGTGCTGGCCAGCTTGAAGGGTGAGCAGGACCGCTGGATGATGTGGATTGCCGCCCAGCGGGCCGAGAAGCTGAAGGCTGAGGGCAAAGAGAACCTGATGACTGACGACGACATCAGCGCGCTCAAGACCCTGAATGCAGGGAAGATGGCAGACGGTACAGTGCGATTGCCCGTCTATGCCAAGGCACTACAGGAACTAAACGCCTACAACGATGCCATGCTCAAGCTGGCCATGGACTCGGGCCTGATCGACCAGGCCGCCTATGACCTGATGGCGGGCCAGCCCTACGTGCCGTTCTACCGCCTTATGGAAGACGGCGACATGAAGGGGCCGAAGTTCAGCTCCGGCCTGACAAATCAAAAGGCGTGGCAGAAGCTCAAGGGCGGCACGCAGCAGCTCAATGCCGATCTGTTGCAAAACATGCTGCTCAATTGGAGCCACCTGTTGCAGGCCTCTGCAAAGAACCGCGCTGCGACTGCGACGATGGACGCTGCGGAAAAAATGGCCGTGGCCTACAAGGTGGACGCCGACACCAAGGGCTCGGTGAAGGTGATGCGCGATGGCAGCGCAGAGCACTGGATGGTGGAAGACCCGTATCTGCTGGACGCCATCAGCGCCATCCACTACGTGCCCAGCCCGCTCATGAAGCCGCTGGCCAAGTTCAAGCAGCTGCTGACCTGGGGTGTGACGGTGAACCCGACGTTCAAGATCCGCAACTTGATCCGGGATTCGGTGTCGGCCATTGCGCAGTCGGAGTTGGGCTACAACCCAGGCGCCAACGTGGCCAAGGGCTGGAAGCTGACGGCCAAAGACAGCCAGATCTACGCATCCATGCTTGCGTCAGGCGGGCTCATCAAGTTTGGGACTCAGGAGAACACTGACCGACTGCGCGCGCAGGTGGCCAAGCTGGGCGGGGTGGTGCTGGACAAGAGCGGCGCAGAGCGGTTCTTTGGCCGGATCAAAGACCTGTACGACGTGTACAACGAGTTCGGTGACCGGGCGGAAAACGTCAACCGGGCCGCCCTGTACGACGCGCTCATCAAGAAGGGCAAGACCCATGCCGAAGCCGCCTTCATGGCGCGCGACCTGATGGATTTCAGTATGGGCGGCAGTGCGCCCGTGGTGCGGTTCCTGACCCAGACGGTGCCGTTTCTGAACGCCCGGCTGGTGGGCTTGGACAAGCTGGGCCGGGCTGCCATGGAAGACCCGCGCAGGTTTGCCGCAGTGACCGGTGCCGTTGCGCTGGCCAGCCTGGCGCTGCTGGCCGCCTATTCCGACGATGACGATTGGAAGAAGCGCGAGGACTGGGACCGGGATGCGTACTGGTGGTTCAAGATCGGCGGCCAGGCGTACCGCATTCCCAAGCCGTTTGAGGTGGGCGCCATCGGCACGCTGGCAGAGCGCACGGCCGAGCTGATGTTCAACGACGAAATGACGGGCAAGCGCTACATGGAGCGAGTGAGACGCATGCTGTCGGGCACGTTCTCGTTCAACCCGGTCCCGCAGGCGTTCAAGCCCCTGCTGGATCTGTACGCGAACAAGGACAGCTTCACGGGCCGCGCCATCGAGAGCCAGGCCGACCAGCGGCTGCGCCCCCAGGACCGCTACAGCGAGCGCACGCCAGAGGTGGCGAAGTTCCTGGGCGGGCTGGGGTTGCCTGACCCTGCGCAGCTGGTCAAAGGCGAGTATTCCGCGCTGTCGCCAAAGCAGGTGGAGCACCTGATCCGTGGGTATTTCTCATGGGTGGGCACCGCTGCCATGACGGTGAGCGACTTTGGATTGCGCCCCTTGGCAGGCCGGGGCGAGCGCCCGGACATGCGGTTGAAAGATGTGTTCATCGCTGGCAACTTTGTGGAGAACCTGCCCACTGGCAGCAGCCGGTACGTGACGCAGATGTATGAGCAGTCGCGCCAGGTGGAGCAGGCCTATGCGTCGTACCAAGAGGCCATCAAGGCGGGCGACACGGAAAAGGCCCAGAGCATCAAGGAGAGCGCCGGGCCCCTGCTGCGCAACCGACCAGCTTACACCGCTGCCACGCGCCAGCTGGCCGAGATCAACCGCACGGCCAAGCGCATCGAGGCCGATCAGGCCATGGCTGGGGCGGCCAAGCGCGCACGGCTGACGCAATTGGAGCAGCAGCGCCAGGTGATTGCCCAGCGCGTGAGCCGCCTGGCTGCCGCTACCCCTTGAGCTGCGTCCACGCGAAGTGCAGGAAGGACACCAGAAAGATGACGGCCATGAGGATGCGGACCCACTCGAAGAAGTAGGCCGCCACCAAAACCGCAATGATGGTGGCCACCGCTCGCCACTTCTGGGCCGGCCCCTCCCTGGCCGCGTCCCTGATGTGGACGTAAGCGAAGAAGGCGAAGAAGAACAGGACGATGCCAAAGCCATCACCGCCTCCTGATTCAAGATCGGCCTGCCACTGGGCAAAGGCTGCGAAGGGAGCAAGGGCAAGAAGGGGGAGCAGGCGCATGGTTTTCTCCTGGGGATGGGCATCATGCGCGCGAATGGCGCATGCTAGTATGAGAACGCAATGCCGATTTTCCAAGTTACCCCTCTGAGCAACAACCACGATACCGTAGAAGGTGCCGTCATGGGCGGCTTTGAGGCCAAGGACAGGCACCAGCTCCCAAACAATGCTGGTTGGTTGGTGCGACACCCCGGGACCACCATTGAAGTCAGCAACCACCTTGGCATCACAGGGCAGGCCAAAGGTGAGCCATCCCAAACCGGGGCGACCCTGATCAGCCTGGTGGGCAGCTACTACGGGCGCGGCCCCTCTGACCTGTGGGAATGGCTGAAAACCCGCTTTGAAAACGAGTCGTGATGGTTACGCGCGCTCGCAAACAACAGGACGAGGAAGCAAGCATTCCCGCGTCCGTCCAGCCTCCGGCCCCAAGTTACGGCGGGCACGGAGGTATTGACGCTGGGTTTGTTTGGCAGCAGCTCTCTGAAATCCAGAAAACGCTTGGGTCCATTGACGCCAAGCTGGATCAGCACAAGGATGCGATGGCCAAGCAAGAGAGTGACATTGGCAAAATCAAAGCTGACGTTGCGGAGTTCAAGCAAATCCGGCACACCGCCAAGGTGCTTGGCTGGGTTGGCGGCGTTGTGCTGGCGGGCATGCTGGCCGTGACTGGCTTTGTCGTCAAAGAAGTATGGACGGTGCTCAAGCCACTGACCGTGCAGCAAATTCAGGCGCCGGGCGCCACCCAAAGCAAATAACAAAGCCCGCACGCGGCGGGCTGGGTTGTGAATCAAATCAGGCTATAGCGCTTATGCAACAAGCGTTGGAAGCTATCTATTTGATAGCGTTATGCGGCAAGCCGTGCGGGGCCACCGCGCTGTTGCAGGCGCTGCATGCAGGCTGCGGCCATGTCCAGCAGTTCGGCGCTGGTGCACATGCACTCGCCGGTTCCTACATCGCGCACCAGGCGGGGCCAGGTGGTGGTGAATGAGCCGTGCTCCAGTTGGCGAACGTAGGCGGGTGAGCCTTTGGCGCTGTCATCAATGAAGGCGAGCACCCAGCGGCTGTATTTCCATTCATCGTTGCCCGACAGCACGGCGTTGAACACAGCGCTTTGAACGGATGCGGCGGCCTGCGAAGCTGCATCGAATGCGGCCTTGGTACGCGCTGCGTCGGCCTGCGCGGGCTGGCTGCGGCCAATCTTGCGCTGCACCGCTTCTACGATGGGCTCGAACAACAAGGCGGGGTAGCCGTTGGGCGATTCGATCTTCTTCACCCAGTCGGCCACGATCTCTTGCACGGTGCCAGCCTTCGGGGTGTTGTCCTCGACCAGCTCCCATTCGGCCACATGCCGGGCCAGCAGGCTCAGTGCATCGGTGTGCGCAGCCTGCGGGATCTGGCGGTAGTTCACCCCGGTGTGTGCCCGGAGCTTGGCCCAGCCGGTTTGCAGGAACTGGCCGCGCTTTTCTGGGGGGAGCTTTTGCGCTGCGGTTTCCAGCATGGAGCGCAGTTCGTCGCCTTGGTCGAGTGTGAGTTTGTCGCGGGGCTGGGCGGTGTAGGGGAGGGAGTAGCTGCCGGTTTTGCGGATGGCTGGCAGGACTTCGGATGTGACCCACTTGGCGAACTTGCGAGCCTCCGGTTTTCGGCTGCGAAGAACCAAGGCGTACAGACCTGACTCATTGATGATGGTCACACGCTGATCGCCGCCAGGGGTACTCACAACATGAGTACCCTTTTCATCCTCATCCAGGACGCGGCCTGCGTTGTTGGCATCGCGGTATCCGAGAACACGCGCAACATCTGCCGTGATGAACCAAGGTTCTCCAGCGCGAACAATCAGACGGATTTCGCTGTCGTTGAAATTGAATGGGGTGATGGCGGTCGATGCGGTCATATTTGACTCCTAGCAAGTTTTGAAACCTGCCGCCATCACGCCAATGATGGTGGCAGACTGTGCGGGTTGGCGTACCGGGCTAGGACCGGCGCACCCTCGCGGGTGCCCCACACAGCCCGCCGTAAAACGGAGCCATGCTGCGCAAATGAAAAAGCCGCAACCTCAATGGCGCGGCTTCTGCCTGTGCGCCTAGCAACCGGGACGCCAATCCCGTGTCTTTCGACAGGCGCGAGTTTATCAGGGATGGGGGCTACTGTTTGAATTTCTCAGCGCAAATGCGTAGTCCAAGCGCCACGCCTTGCGCTGTCGGCGCTTTGGCCGCATCTTGGCGGCAGGACTGGTAACGCCATCGGTCAATAGAGCCAAGTGGTTTTGGCAACAAAACGCAGTAGTGCATGGCCAGATCGAACAACGTATGTTCTCGATACTTCTCTTTCTGAAGATGGGCTATTGCCGCCCTCCCAGTAAAGTCATACCCACCAAAACTTCCGAACGCCTCCACATCCGCATCTTTGTATGTGGCCTTGCAGCTACCCTTAACGACGGCTGCCTCAAGTTTGTCGAATTGATCTGACGTCAATTCCTGGCTGATGGCTGGGAGTGTGGTGCAGATCATTGCTGCAATGAGCCAATGTTTCATGTGTTCTCCAAAACAATCCCGATTTATACAGCCCCATACCATCCCCAAGGGGTGATAGACATCACCACCTCTCCCGGCTTGAGCCCAGAGCACCCATGAGGCAGCTATTCAATCCGCGTGCTGGCTTGTCTCACCCGCTTTCCAGCAAGCATCTGCAGTCCCTAGCTGACAGGCTGCACGGCGTGTGACTTCGGGGTAGAAGTGCCGGTGTTTCGCGGGTGCGGCCCATGCAGGCCCATGTGCTGCGTCAATCAGGCGCCCTGACCCAGAAACGCAAAAGCCCTTACTACTGCGTTCCGGTGCCGGAACCACCTGCCATTGAAGGCAGGAACGCATGAGTAAGGGCTCTGTTGCGATTGTCTGGTGGTTCCGGCACCTTGACAAGAGAAAGTTTCAGAGGGATTTCGCCGGAGTCAACGCGGGCGGGCAAATGCGCAGCCTGCATGGCTGACAATGATGGTCAGCGTTTCAGATCGCGGGAAAATGGGGGCAAAACACGGTTTTGGGTAGCGCAAAAGGTAGCGGTTTTGTAAGTGCTTGATTTTAAAAGGCCGTTGTGGCCTTTTAATCCGTTGGTCACAAGTTCGAATCTTGTACGTCCTACCACCCAATTTAG
>DAIQRN010000183.1:0-5695 GCA_036786185.1 Acidovorax sp.
ATCAACCGCACGACCTGCCAGGTCTCGATGTGCGTGGGTCTCAATGTGCGTGGTGGGAAGTCAGGATCTGACCCAGGAACTGCCGCGTCTTGTCGTGCTGCGGCTGGCCAAAGAACTGCTGGGGCGGCGCCTGCTCCAGGATCTTGCCGTCGGCCATGAAGATCACGCGGTCGGCCACGCTGCGGGCGAAGCCCATTTCGTGCGTCACGCACAGCATGGTCATGCCGTCTTCGGCCAGGCTGATCATGGTGTCCAGCACTTCCTTGACCATCTCGGGGTCGAGCGCCGAGGTGGGCTCGTCAAACAGCATCACCTTGGGCGCCATGCACAGCGCCCGCGCAATGGCCACGCGCTGCTGCTGCCCGCCCGACAGCTGGCTGGGATGCTTGTGCGCCTGCTCGGGAATGCGCACCCGCGTGAGGTACTTCATGGCCACTTCTTCGGCCTCGGCCTTGCTCATCCCGCGCGAGCGCATGGGCGCCAGCGTGCAGTTCTCCAAAATGGTGAGGTGCGGGAACAGATTGAACTGCTGGAACACCATGCCCACCTCGGCGCGCACGGCATCCACGTTCTTGCCGCCCGCGGTCAAATCGATGCCATCGACCTCGATGCGGCCCTTTTGCACCGTCTCCAGCCGGTTGATGCACCGGATGAGCGTGGACTTGCCCGAGCCTGACGGCCCGCAGATCACGATGCGCTCGCCAGACCGCACCGACAGGTTGATGTCGGTGAGCACCTGAAAGCTGTCATACCACTTGTTGACCCCCTCCATGCGGATGATCGGCGGGGTGCCGTGTGGGGTCGTGACTGCGTCCGTCATCAAAAGCTCCTTGTCGGTCGTGCAGGCTTACTGCAGCTTGGGCAGGTCAGCGCCCAGCCATTTTTGGTACAGCTTGTTCAGCTCGCCATTGGCCGTGTTGCGCGCCACGAAGTCGTTCACGGCCTTCACCAGCTCGTCCTGGCCGGGGCGGATGGCGATGCCCATGGCCTGCTGCAGCAGGTTGAACTTGTTCTCGAAGGTGTTGGCTGGCACGCGCTTGGCGATCTGCGCCGCCACGGTGACCGAGCAGCCGATCGCATCGACCTGGCCGGACATCAGCGCCTGCATGGCCGAGGCGTCGTCGTCAAAGCGGCGGATCTCGGTGCCCTCGGGCGCGGCCTTGGTCACGGCCACGTCCTGTGTGCTGGCACGGGCCACGCCCACGCGCACGCCCTTCAGGTCAGCCGCGCTCTTGATGTTGGCGCCGGTCTTTCCGTACAGCACGATGGTGGCGGCCGCGTAGGGCTGCGAGAACTGCACCTGCTTGGCGCGCTCGGGCGTGATGGCCAGCGAGGCCACCAGCACATCAACCTTGTTGGTCAGCAGGAAGGGGATGCGGTTGGGGCCGGTGACGGGCACGATGTTGGCCTTCACGCCCAGGTCCTTGGCCAGCAGCTTGGCCACGTCGGCGTCGTAGCCATCGGGCTGGTTCTGCGCGTTGGTGGTGCCGTAGGGCGGAAAGTCCACCAGCATGCCGATGGTGATTTCACCCTTCTTCTTGATGTCGGCCACGGACTGTGCCGAGGCCAGTGGTGCAAAGGCCGTGAGCGCTGCGCCCAGACCCAGGGCGGCCAGGGCGGCGGTGGCAGTACGGCGGTGCAGGGAAATCGTCATGGCATGTCTCCTGAGGGTTGGTGTGGGAAAAAGAAATTGAGAAAGGGAAAGGCGGGTTCAGCGCGCCAGCGCCAGCGCACGCTTGCGCTCCATGCGCGCTGCCAGCAGCGACAGCGGCCAGCAGATCACGAAGTACAGCGCCGCCACGGTGGCAAACACATGCAGGGGCTGAAAGGTGGCGTTGTTGATGATCTGGCCGGCCCGTGTGATCTCGGTGAAACCGATGATGGCGGCCAGCGAAGTGCCCTTGATGATCTGCACCATGTAGCCCACGGTGGGCGGCAGCGCGATCTTGAAGGCCTGGGGCAGCACCACGAAGCGCATGCGCGCCACGTAGCCCAGGTTCAGGGCCTGGGCCGCCTCCCACTGGCCGCGCGGCACGGCCTCAATGCAGCCGCGCCAGATTTCGGCCAGAAAGGCCGCGCTGTTGAGCACCAGCGCCACGCCCGCGGCCACCCAGGGGTTGATGTCGAAACCCAGCACTGGCGCGCCAAAGAAGATCAGAAACAGCTGCAGCAACAGCGGCGTACCCTGAAAGACCTGGATGAATGCGCGCGACGCGTTGCGCGCCACGGCGTTCTCCGACGTGCGTGACAAGGCCACCACCAGGCCCAGCAGCGCCCCGCCCACAAAGGCGATGGCCGACAGCGCCAGCGTCCACTGCGCGGCCTGCACGATGAAAAGAAACTCGGGGAATCCGAAAGTACGCATGGCCTGGGTCCTCAGCGGCGGTCGGGGTAGTTCAGGGCGCGCTCGTAGATCAGCTTGAACAGCGCGGAGAACGACAGCGCCAGCGCCAGGTAGATGGCCGCCACCACGATGTAGATCTCAAAGCTGCGGAAGGTCTGCGATTGCAGATTGGCCGCTACCGATGTGAGGTCGTCCGCCGAAATCACCGACACCACGGCCGAGCTCAGCATCAGCAGGATGAACTGGCTGGTGAGCGCCGGGTAGATGGCCTTGAGCGCGGGCTTGAGGATCACAAAACGGAAGATCTCCCACGGCTTGAGGTTGAGCGCCTTGCCCGCCTCGATCTGCCCTTTGGGAATGGACTCGATGCCCGCCCGCACGATCTCGGCCGCATACGCGCCCAGGTTGACCACCATGGCCGTCAGCGCCGCCGTGTAGGGCGACCAGCGCAGGCCGATGGACGGCAACGCGAAGAAAAAGAAGAACAGCTGCACCAGAAACGGCGTGTTGCGAATGACTTCGATGTACGCATTGATCAGAAACCGCAGCCAGAGGGGGCCACCCGTCTTGCCCCAGGCGCAAAAAATCGCCACCACCAGCCCCAGCAGCGTGGCCGTGAGCGACAGCTGCACGGTGATCCAGGTGCCCTTGAGCAGCAAAGGCCATGCGGCGAAAACGGCATCGAACTGGAACTGGTAATTCACGGCGTCGGGATGTTCAGGAGAATGTGACAGAGTCTATGAAACCGGTTTCATTAACGCATCGGGGATTACCCGACTCTCTAAACCATGCCCCTCCAGCGGCGCCAGATGCCCTGACAGCACGGGTGGGCGAAAATGCCCCATGCCCTCTTTCCGTCCCGAACCTCCCTACACCCACGGCCAGGCCGACCGCACTGCCGTACTGCTGTGCAACCTGGGCACGCCCGACGAACCCACGGCACCAGCCGTGCGCCGCTACCTGGCGCAGTTCCTGGGCGACCACCGCGTGGTGGAGATCCCCAAGCTGCTGTGGATGCCCATCCTGCACGGCATCATCCTGCGCACCCGCCCGGCCAAGTCGGCCGCCAAATACGCCAGCATCTGGACGCCCGAGGGCTCGCCCCTGGCGCACTGGACGGCCAAGCAGGCCACGCTGCTGCGCGGCTGGCTGGGCGAGGCAGGCCACGCAGTGCTGGTGCGCCACGCCATGCGCTACGGCAACCCGTCCATCGCCAGCCAGCTCGATGCGCTCAAGGCCGAGGGCGCCACGCGCATCCTCATCCTGCCGCTGTACCCGCAGTACTCGGGCACCACCACGGCCAGCGTGTTCGACGCCGTGTACGCCTGGGCCGCGCGCACGCGCCACGTGCCCGAGCTGCGCTTTGTAAACCGCTACCACGACCACCCCGGCTACATCGACGCGCTGGCCCGCAGCATCGAAACCCACTGGAAGCACCACGGCCAGCCCGACCAGCTGGTGATGAGCTTTCACGGCGTGCCCGAGCGCACGCGCACGCTGGGCGACCCGTACTTTTGCGAAAGCATGAAAACCGGCCGCCTGCTGGCCGAGCGCCTGGGCCTGCGCGCGGAGCGCTTTCGCATCACCTTCCAGTCGCGCTTTGGCAAGGCCAAGTGGATCGAGCCCTACACCCAGCCCACCGTGGAGGCGTTGGCGAAGGCCGGCACGCGGCGCGTGGACGTGGTGTGCCCCGGCTTCACCAGCGACTGCCTGGAGACGCTGGAAGAAATCAACATGGAAGTGCGCGAGGCTTTCTTGCACGCGGGCGGCCAGGAGTTCCACTACATCCCCTGCCTGAACGACAGCAACGCCTGGATCACCACGCTCAGCAGCATCGCGCAGCAGCACCTGGCCGGCTGGCCCACCGAGGCGCCAGCCGCCGCCGCACTGGCCGATGCCCGCAGCCGCGCGCTGGCGGGCGGCGCGCCTGCCGGGGCATAAAACTCCTATTTTGATAGCTACTAGCGCTTACAACCTATGCGCTAGAGGCCAATTTGACTCATATTTTCTCCATGCCCACCACCGCCCTCGCCCCCCACCAGCTGCGGCTGACCATAGCCCCCGCCACGCTGGGCTTTGCCAGCACCGCCGAGCTGGCGGGCGAGCCCCTGCCCTGGATCGGCCAGGAGCGCGCGCACGCCGCAGCGCAGTTCGGCCTGAACCTGCAGCAGCCCGACTACCACCTGTTTGTGCTGGGCGAAGTGGGCAGTGGCCGCGCATCACTGCTGCGCCAGGCCATGCACGAAGCAGCCGCCCGCCGCCCCGTGCCGCCCGACCTGTGCTACCTGCACAACTTTGACCACCCCGAGCGCCCCCACGCCCTGCGCCTGCCCGCCGGCCAAGGCCGCGAGCTGCGCCAAGGCATGGCCGATGTGGCGCGCAACCTGCAGGCCGACATCCCCAAGCGCCTGGCCAGCCCCGACTTCAAGGCCGAAGCCGAGCGCATCCAGCAGCAGTGGCAAGCGCAGGAATCGGCCGCCTTTGCGCAGCTGGACCAGTTTGCGCAGGCGCGGCAGTTCAACCTCTCGCGCGAGGGTGGGCAGATGGTCTTCACCCTCATCGGCGCGCGCGGCCAGCCGCTGACCGAGGCCGAGGCCCGCGCCCTGCCGCCCGAGCGCCGCGCCGAAATCGATGTGGCCGAGCAAGCCCTGCGCGCCGAGATCGGCCGCTTTCTGGACACCATGCGCCCGCTGGAGCGCGCCCGCGACGAGGCCGTGGCCGCCCTGCGCCGCCGCACCATCAAACCGCTGGTGGAGCAAAGCCTGCACGAGGTGCGCCAGGGCCTGCGCAAGCAGATCAAGGACGGCGCAAAACTATCGCAATGGCTGGACCGCGTGGAGCGCGCGCTGCTGGAGCACATCGACCTGTTCGAGCCCCTGCATGACGAGCCCGACAGCGACGCCGAGGCCGACCGCAAGGACGCGCTGGACGACCTGCTGGCCCGCTGCCAGGTGAACCTGGTGGTGGACAACAGCGGCCGCACCGCCGCCCCCGTGGTGGTGGAAGACCACCCCACCGCCCGCACCCTGTTCGGCAGCATCGAACACGGCCTCGAAGCCGACGCCCCGCAGGCCGACCACACCAGCATCCTGGCCGGCAGCCTGCTCAAGGCGCACGGCGGCTTCATCCTGCTGCACCTGCAGGACGTGGCGGCCGAAGAAGGCCTGTGGCCGCGCCTGCGCCGCTTTCTGCGCTGCGGCCGCCTGCAGATCGAAGAAGGCGCGGGTGGCGGTGGCGGCCCCGCCGCCCACGGCCCCGGCGCGCCCGCCGCGCTGCTGCCCGAGCCCGTGGACGTGGAAGTCAAGATCGTGCTGATCGGATCGGTGGAGGAGTACTACGCCCTGCAAGAGG
>DAIQRN010000184.1:0-5642 GCA_036786185.1 Acidovorax sp.
CCAGCACGTTGGCGGGCAGCCAGTATTTCGACTCGAACACCGCAAAGCTGCGGTGACCCGTGGCCTGGTCCACGCGGTTGCCCAGGAAGGCCAGCTTCCAGGGATACGCCGCCGAGAAGGACGGTGAGCGGATGATGAAGATGGAGGACTCGGTATAGCGCGGCGCACCCGGTGCTTCCAGGCCGTAGAGATTGATCGCATCCAGGTCGCGGAACGTGAAAGAGTCGGCGCCCTGCTTGACTTGCACCCGGTCGTAGATGCCGCCGCGCACAAAGCCCGAGCCTTTGAACGACTCAGCCCCGGCGGTCTTGATGATGAAGAAGGCGCTCTCGCCTTCCTTCATGCGCGAACGCAGGCTGTCAAAGCCGTTGGTCCCCAGCAGGCTCTTGCCGATGTCGGGGTGGTTCAGGTCGCCAAACCACAATTCGATGAAGGGTTCGGGACCGCGCGGCAGGCCTACCTGCTCGGGTTTGACGAGCAGGCGCTGCACCGCGCCCATTTGCACGAGCTGGGCCCAATCGTAGGGCTGGCCCGTGGTGGTGAAGCGGGCGGGGTCGCGCACCGTGGGCGCGATGATGCCGGTTTGCCGCGCCACGGCGGCGCCGGAGGCCATGACCACCTGGTTTTGCGCGATCACCGTGACGGTGGCGCCCGAGATGGCATCAACGCCGAGCACGTTCTCGTCGGGGCGCGAAGGACCGACCTCGATGGTGTCGGTCACGGATTTGCCCAGGTACTGGTTATTGAAGTTGATCAGCGCCGACTCTGGAATACCCAGCAGCGAAATGGGTTCGGAATGCTTGATGACCTTGACGCCGACGTACTTGCCCGCGTTGTCCATGCCGATCAGCGTGACCACCGGCTTGCCCGAGTAGGCGGGCGTGTCGGTGATGTCGGTGGACAGCATGACATAGCCCAGCAGCTTGTCCGCCTCGCTGCCCTCTTTGCCATAGGCCTCGACGTAGGGTGGCTGGCCCTTGCGCTCGGAGAACCGCGTGGCGCCGGGGAACACCTCGGCGCAGGGCAGCAGGGCGCACATGTCGGGTGCGGTGGCCAGGTTGGCGGGCAGCTCGGCCTCGTAGGCGCCTGCGTGGGCGCGTGGTGCCAGCAGCATGAGCAGCAGGGCCAGGAGAAAGGCGGAGAACCGTGAACCGTGGGTGGGCATGGGACTATTTTTTTGATAGCTGCCAGCGCTTTGTGGATAAGCGCTAGCGGCCAATTTCATTCAAATAAGAGGGGCTGCCTCCGCTGCGGGCACTTACCAGGCCCGGGCAGCCCGGCACGGGCCGCCTGCAGCGAGGGCTGCGCCCCCTCCCACATCGCACAGCGAGGGGAGGGAGAAGGCGCGCAGCGCCTCAAAGGTGTCACGCTTCCACAATCATGCGCGTGCGCATTTCAAGGTGCAGAGCATGGCAGAACGTGGAGCAGTATGCCCAGAACACGCCGGGCTTGTCGGCAATGAAGGTCACCGACTTGGTTTCCAGCGGGTTCAGCAGGAACTGCACGTTGTAGTTGGGGATGGCAAACCCGTGCGTCAGGTCTTCGATCTTGTCCAGGTTGGTCAGGATCAGCGTGACCTCGTCACCCTTCTTGAGCTTGAACTCGCGCAGGCTGAATGCGGGGGCCTGCGAAGTCATCTTCACGGTGACCTTTTTGCCATTGCGGAACACGCCGGACTCCTTCGGGTCCTTCACGGCCAGCGGGAACTCGTCGAGCGTGTAGACCTGCTTTGGACGCACCAGATCGCGCTTGAAGATGATGAAGTCATGGGGCTCGCCACGCACGGGGTGGTCGGCCAGCAGCACCATCTTCTCGCCCGAGATGTCGATGAGCTGTTCGTTCTCGGGGTGCAGCGGGCCCACGGGCAGGAAGCGGTCCTTGGAGAACTTGCAGCCCACGGCCAGGTACTTGCCGTCGGCGGCCTTGGTCTCGGAATGCGTGGCGTTGATGTGGCCGGGCTGGTAGTGCACGTCGATGCGGTCCACCACGTACTTGGCGTTCTTGTCGCCCTTGTGGAAGGCGATGGCCTTGTCCACGTTCCACTTGACCACCTGGCTGTCCAGGAACAGCGTGGTGTAAGCGTTGCCGCGGCCGTCGAAGGCGGTGTGCAGCGGGCCCAGGCCCAGCTCCACTTCGGCGACGATGGTGTCGTCCACCTTTTCGAGCTTGCCGTCAAACCAGTCCAGCACCTTGGCCAGCTCGATGACCGTGCCGGTGGGCGAGAGCTTGCCCGCGCAGATGAAGTACTTGCCATCAGGGCTGGCGTTCACGCCGTGCGGGTTCTTGGGCACGCTCACGTAGGCGGTCAGGGCCGTCTTGGGGTCCTTGTTGGCTTCGTGCGTGCCGTCCACCACGGGCACCTTGGAGCTGCCGTAGGTCTTGAACTTGCCAGCCTTCACGGCCTCTTCGATGCGGGCGATGTTGAAGAACAGGCAGGCGTCACGCTCCGCGGACATCATGTCCTCGTACTTCGCGCCCATCTCCACGTTGTACTGGTTGGTGGCGGCCAGCTTGCCGTCGTACGAGGTGGCCGTGAGGTCGCAGTTACCGTCAATCAGCACTTGCCAGCGCACTTCCATGGTCTCGGCGTCCACGCAGGTGAACATGGAGCGGTACTTGCTCGCATCCTCCGTGCCCGTGTTGGGCAGGGGAATGGAGAACTCGGCGCCGCAGAACACGCGTGTGGTGTAGTTGATCGCTGGATCGACCGGGTCAGCCTTGTCGGGGAAGATGCCGTGGAAGCCCTGCACGTTGGGCAGGTCGGTGATCTTGTCGCACACGAAGTAGTCGAGGCGGATGCGCGCGATGCGGCTGTTGATCTTGTCGTTGATCCAGGCGTAGCGTCCGTCGTAGTTGCCGTCCTTGTACGAGGCATGCGTGTGGTGCGTGTCGGCGACGGTGTACTTGAGGCTGCCGTCGGCCTTGGTGCCCATGACGGCCTTGGATTCGTTAGTGATGCCCCAGCCCACCAGCGCGTCGGGCACGAAGCAGGGGATGCGGTGAATCTCGCGGCCCGAGGGCAGGCCCAGCACGCGCATGTCGCCGTTGTGGCCGCCGCTCCACAGACCGTAGTAGGTGTCCAGCTCACCGGGCTTGAGGTGCACGTTGGCGCCCGCATGGGGGGCTGCCGGTGCAGGCGCAGGTGCGCCCGACGCTGGTGCCGCCGCAGGCTTCTCATTGCAAGCGGCCACACCGGCTGTCAGACCCACCAGGGCCGCCGTGTTGATGAAGCTGCGTCGGCCCAGGCCGGTGGCTGGAAGGGGGCTGCTGTCGTTTCTATCGGTCATGGTTCTTCCTTTGTGGATGGACTCAGTTGAAAAAAGGGGGAGGTGCCCGCGCAGGCGGCAGCCCGGCGGGTGTGCGTGATGCGGGGGCCTGTGCCATGTGCTGCGGCGTGCTTTGAGGTGCCGCAGCGGGCGCAGGCAGGTTCAGCGCCGGGCTGCCTGCGGCATGGGTGGCCAGGCACAGCGGGCAATCGAGCAAACCCAGGGCGCCCGGGGCCTGGGCCGCGTGGTCATCGGCCTGCGCGAGCAGCACCGTGGCACCCGTGCCAGCGCCCGAGCAAACGATGTGCAGGCGCTGGGGCTTGACGATGGGCGACGCCACCGACACACCTAGCGTCAGGCAAAAAAGCACCAACACCCACAGGCGCAGAAGTTGGTTGGAGACAGGGCGTTGCATGGGGGCATAATAGATTCACCTAATATGAATCAATTTGATCTGGATCATGTTTTGGTGGGCCCCGTGTGTGCCCAAGGCCACGCGGCCGACATACATTCAAGACGCCTGCCCAAAGCGGGGCTGCACAGGCGCAGCACATGCGCCCCAGCGGCTTGGCTGGGGGCTGTTTTCTCAACGATGTAGAACAGGATGGATTGCGATGACGATGCAAAACAAACCCATGGTGATGGCACTGGCGCTGGCCGCAGCTCTGCTGGCAGGCTGTGGCGACAAAAAACCCGCAGAGGCCCCGTCAGCCGCCCCGGCACCGGCGGCGCAGGCCCCGGCACCTGCACCCGCCCCGGCGGCGGCCCCGGTGGCTGAAAACGCCCAGGGCAAGAAGGTCTATGGCGCCACTTGCGCCATGTGCCATGCCGCTGGCGTGGCTGGCGCCCCCAAGCCGGGCGACAAGGCCGATTGGGCACCGCGCATTGCCCAGGGCAAGGACACGATGTACAAGCACGCCATCGAGGGGTTCACCGGCGCCAAGGGCCTGATGCCCGCGCGCGGCGGTGCCGCCAACCTCAGCGATGACGATGTGAAAGCCGCCGTGGACTTCATGGCTGACCAATCCATGTAAGAGCCGGAGGCGCGCAATGAACGCTGAACGGCGTAGGACGAGCCAGCCGTCCACTGCAGGCCGCTGGACGCGGAGGCGTTTTGCCCTGGCCCTGCCGCTGCTGGGCGCCCTGCACCACGGGGCGCAGGGCCATGCCTGGGCAGGCGAGCCTTCGGCGCCGTTGCTAGAGCGCGCCAGCCGCCCGCTGATGGGCACGCGCGTGGACATCGTGGCCGCTGCGGCCCATCACCGCGATGCGCCTGCGCTGCGCTCTGCCATGCAGCAAGCGTTTGTCGAAATGGAGCGCCTGGAGGCCTTGATGAGCCGCTACCGGGCAGACAGCGACGTAGCCCGCCTGGCGGCGGCCGCCGGGCGCCACCCGGTGGTCGTAGCGCCCGAGGTGATGGCCGTGCTGCATAGCGCCCAGCGCCTGCACCGCGACAGCGGCGGCGCGTTCGACGCCACCGTGGGCGCCCTGCGTGCCTGGCGCTTTGAGCCCGGCAGCCAAGCCGTGCCACAAGCCGCCGACATCGCGCACGCCCTGCGCCTGGTGGACATGCGCCACCTGCATCTGGATGCGCGCGCGGGCACGGCCTATCTGGCCCGGCCCGGCATGGCGCTGGACCTGGGGGGCGTGGCCAAGCTGCCCATCCTGCAAGCGGGGCTGCGTGTGCTGGAGAGTGCCGGTGTGGGCGATGCCCTCATCAACGGCGGCGGCGACGTGCTGGCCATCGGGCAGATGCCGCAGGGCCGCCCCTGGCGCGTGGGCGTGCGCGACCCCCTGGCGCCCGCGCAGCTGTTGGGTGTGCTGGCGCTGCAGGGGCGTGGCGTGGTGGCGTCGTCGGGCGACTATGAACGTGGCTTTGTGCGCCATGGCCGACGGCTGCACCATGTGCTGAACCCGCGCACCGGCTGGCCGACCGAGGGCGTGCCCGGCGTGGCACTGCTGGCGCGCGACGTGGAGGCCGTGAACGGCTGGGGCACGGCGCTGATGGTGCAAGGCCCGTCCGCAGCGCCCGCCTGGAGCGCGCGCCACCCCGGCATCGAGGCCCTGGTCGCCAGCGCTGACGGCACGCGCTGGACCTCGCCCGGCATGGCAGCGGCCCTGCAGCCGGTGCCTGTGTCGCGGGGTTGATGGGAGTCCGGCGCAAAGATTTGATCAAAAATGGCTGTAGCGCTTATCCAGCAAGCGCTACAAGCTATAAAAATAGAAGCAAAATTCAGTGCCATAAGCGATACGACCCTTCGCTCCATCCAGCCTGAGTCCGACGGATGCGCCATTGGCGCCGCCTTGGCATTGCCTGCGTGGCACGAGGCCCCTCGCACCCGCGAATAGCACAACGGCCAATCCAGTGGTTTTGAC
>DAIQRN010000185.1:0-5605 GCA_036786185.1 Acidovorax sp.
GTGCGCAGCGACGAGCAGGAAGAGGCCTGGCGCTGGGTGGAGCCCATCCTGCAGCACTGGCAGAACGACCCCGCAGGCCCGCGCCCCTACGCGGCAGGCAGCTGGGGCCCCAGCGCCGCCAGCGCCATGATTGCGCGCGACGGACATTGCTGGAGCGAGGAGATGTAAGCCCGCTGACGCCGGCGCCTAGGCCCCGTCCAGCGCGCGCGAGACGCCCAGCAGCGCAGGCTGCGCGGCGGGGTCGATGACCCAGCAGGGAATGCCCGCCAGATACGGCTGAAAGCGCCCCTTGGCGTCAAACCGCGCGCGAAACGGCGACTGCGCAAACCACGCGCCCAGGCGCGGCACGATGCCCCCGCCAATGAACACGCCGCCGCGCGCCCCCAGCGTGAGGGCCAGGTTGCCTGCCACGCTGCCCAGAAAGCCGCAGAACAGCTCCAGCGCCTCCAGCGCCAGCGGGTCGCCCGCCTGCAGGGCCCGCCCGGTCACCTGAGCGGCCGAGTCCACAGCCTCGCCGCCGTGCGCGCCCAGGTGCTGCAGGGCCTGGTACAGGTCCACCAGCCCGGCGCCGCTCACCGCCCGCTCGGCCGAAGCGTGGCCGTGGCGCTGCTGCAAAACCGCCAGCACGTCGAATTCGCGCTGCGTCTGCGCGGCCAGCGAGACATGGCCGCCCTCGCCCGCCAGCGGCACGCCCATGGGCGAGCCGGGCGGGAACACCAGGCCCGACACCCCCAGCCCCGTGCCCGGCCCCAGCAGCGCCATGGCGGCGCCCGGCACGGCGTGGCCACCGCCCACGGGCTGCAGCTGGCCGGGTGTGAGCAGCGGCAGCGCCAGGGCCAGCGCCGTGAAGTCGTTGATGACCACCAGCCGCGCAAAGCCCAGGGCCTCGCGCACGGCGCGCTGCGAAAAGCGCCAGCTGTGATTGGTCATGGCCACGGCATCCCCGGTGACCGGTGTGGCAATGCCCAGGGCCGCCTCGCGCGGCGCGGGCAGGCCCATGTCCTGCAGGTAGGCCGACAGCGCAGCCTCCAGCGTGGCAAAGCGCGCGGTGGGCAGCACGCGCAGGTCGTTCAAGGGGCCGCCGGGCAACGCCTGCCACGCCAGGCGGATGTTGGTGCCGCCAATGTCAGCCAGCAGGCGCAGGGGGGTCATGCGGCGGTTTCAAGCAAAAACAGGCTCCAGCGCTTATTTATCAAGCGCCAGCAGCTATGTTTTTGATAGTTAAACGGCAAGGATCAGTTTTTCCAGCTTGACCGCGTCGGCCGCAAAGGCGCGGATGCCTTCGGCCAGCTTCTCGGTCGCCATCGCGTCCTCGTTGAGCGCGTAGCGAAAGCCCGCCTCGTCGTAGTTCACGGCGGGCAGGTCCATGCGCTTGGCGGCCTCGGCGTTCAGCGCGGGCTGCAGCGGCGCGTCGCTGGCGGCCAGCTGGGCCAGCAGTTCGGGGGCGATGGTCAGCAGGTCGCAGCCCGCCAGCGCGGTGATCTGGCCCACGTTGCGAAAGCTCGCGCCCATCACCTCGGTGGCAATGCCGAAGTGCTTGTAGTGGTGGTAGATCTGCGTGACGGACTGCACGCCGGGGTCGTTGGCACCCGCGCGCGCGGCCTCGTCCCAGCTGGCGCCGGCCTGTTTCTTGTACCAGTCGTAGATGCGGCCGACGAAGGGCGAGATCAGCTGCACCTTGGCCTGCCCGCAGGCCACGGCCTGCGCGAAGGAGAACAGCAGCGTGAGGTTGGTGTGGATGCCCTTGCGCTCGAGCTTTTCGGCCGCCCGGATGCCTTCCCAGGTGGAAGCGATCTTGATGAGCACGCGGTCGATGGGAAGGCCCTCGGCCTGGTACAGCTCGACGATGCGCTCGGCACGGGTCACGGTGGCGTTGGTGTCGAAGCTCAGGCGCGCATCGACCTCGGTGGAGACGCGGCCGGGGATGGTGGCCAGGATTTCGCGGCCAAAGCGCACCAGCAGGCGGTCGATGATCTCGTCCAGGGGCCGCCCCTTGAACCGCGCCACCGTGTCCTGCAGCAGCGGCGCGTACTCGGGCTTTTGCACCGCCTTCAGGATGAGTGACGGGTTGGTGGTGGCGTCCTGGGGCTTGAACTGCGCCAGTTGCTTGAAGTCGCCGGTGTCGGCAACCACGGTGGTGAACTGTTTGAGGGCGTCGAGTTGGTTCATGGGGAACATTATGGCAACGCGGGCTGGAACCCAGTTACATTAATTCCCGCACTCCCAAAACATCCATGCTGGACCGCATCACCGCATCCCTGCCCTCGCTGGCCCCCGCCGAGCAGCGCGTGGCCCGCCTGGTATTGGCCGATCCGCGCGCTTTTGCCCGGCTGCCCGTGCGCGAACTGGCCGAGCGCGCGCATGTGAGCAAACCCACGGTGGTGCGCTTTTGCCGCAGCATGGGCTATGACGGACTGGCCGACTTCAAGCTCAAGCTGGCGGGCAGCGTGAGCGAGGGCGTGCCCTTCATCCACCGCAGCGTGGACGCCGACGACAAGACCGGCGACGTGCTGGTAAAGGTGGTGGACAACGCCGTGGCCGCCTTTTTGCAGTACCGCAACGCGGCCAGCACCGGCGCGCTGGAGCGCGCCGCCGAGGCCATTGCCGCCACCTGGAAGACGGGGCGGCGCATCGAGTTCTATGGCGTGGGCAATTCGGGCATCGTGGCGCAGGACGCGCAGCACAAGTTCTTTCGCCTGGGCATCACGTCGATCGCCAGCAGCGACGGCCACATGCAGGTGATGAGCGCCACCCTGCTGGGCCCCGGCGACTGCGCGGTGATCATCTCCAACTCGGGCCGCACGCGCGACCTGATGGACGCCGCCGACATCGCGCGCAAGAACGGCGCCACCACCATCGTCATCACCGCCAGCGGCTCGCCACTGGCCAGCACCTGCCACATCCACCTGGCCGCCGACCACCCCGAGGGCTACGACCGCTACAGCCCCATGGTGTCGCGCCTGATGCACCTGCTCATCATCGACGTGCTGGCCACCTGCGTGGCGCTGCGCATCGGCAGCCCGCTGCAGCCCATCCTGCAGCAGATGAAAGAGAACCTGCGGGCCAAGCGCTACGCTTGAGCGCCGCTATTGAAAAAGTAGCTGGTTGCGCCTTCCAGTCCTGAATTTCAGATAGAAATCCATCTGAAATTGTTATGGATCAAGCGCCAGCAGCTCACTTTTTTGAAGTCACCGCCCGTAGGTGGATGTGAACGTGGCCTTGGCCAGGGTGTTCGCGTTGACCATGAAACCCGCCAGCGCCGCCGTGGCATCGTCGGGAATCTCCAGTCGCTCCACCGACAGGGCATGCACCGTGAAGACGTAGCGGTGCGGCTTGTCGCCCGGCGGCGGGCACACGCCGCCCCAGGCGAACGCACCGTAGTCGTTGCGAATCTGGCGCGCCCCCGCGGGCAGGCCCGCGCCGCCTTCTGCGCCCGCATTGGGCGTGAGCTGCGTGGTCCCGGCGGGCAGGTCCACCACGAACCAGTGCCACCAGCCCGAGCCTGTGGGTGCGTCCGGGTCATAGACGGTGAAGGCAAAGCTCTTGGTGCCTTGGGGCGCGCCGCTCCACTGCAGCGTGGGCGACTGGTTCTCGCCCGAACAGCCGAAGCCGTTGAACTCGAAGCGCGGGTCGATGCTGCCGCCGCTCGGGATGTCGGGGCTGGAAAGGACGAAGCTGGTCATGCGGGTCTCCTATGGAACAAACTCAGATGCGCCCTTCCTCGACCGCATGGCAGGCGATGCGGATGCCGCCGATGCTCTTGAGTTGCGGCCGCTCCGCGCGGCAGCGCTCGTTGGCGTGCGGGCAGCGCGGGTTGAAGGCACAGCCGGGCGGCGGGTTGAGCGGGTTGGGCACCTCGCCCTGCACCGGCGTGCGCGCGCGGCCGGTGTCGTGCATCTTGGGGATGGCATCGAGCAGCATGCGCGTGTAGGGGTGGCGGGGCGTGTCAAACAGCGTGTGCTTGTCGGCCAGTTCTACCAGGCGGCCCAGGTACATCACACCCACCTGATCGCTCACGTGGCGCACCACGGCCAGGTTGTGGCTGATGAACAGGTAGGTGAGCTGCCGCTCGCGCTGCAGGTCCTTCATGATGTTGAGCACCTGGGCCTGCACCGACACGTCGAGCGCGCTGGTGGGCTCGTCGCACACCAAAAATTCGGGCTCGGTGGCCAGGGCGCGGGCGATGGAGATGCGCTGGCGCTGGCCGCCGGAGAACTGGTGCGGGTACTTGACCATGTCCAGCGGCGAGAGGCCCACGGACTGCAGCAGCTCGCCCACGCGTGCCTTGAGCTGCGCCTTGTCGGTGATGAGGCCATGCTCGCGCAGCGGCTCGCCAATGATGTCTTCGACCAGCCAGCGCGGGTTCAGGCTGGCATAGGGGTCCTGGAAGATCATCTGGATACGGCGGCGCATGGCCTTGGCGTTGCCGCCCTGGAAGGCGGCGTGCGCGTCCTGGCTGTCAAAGGTGAGACCGCCGCGCGTGGGCTCGTACAGGCCCACGAGCAGGCGCGCCACGGTGCTCTTGCCGCAGCCGGACTCGCCCACCAGGGCCAGGGTCTTGCCTTTCTCGATCTCGAAGCTCACGCCGTCCACGGCGTGCAGCAGCGTGCGCGGCTTGCGCTCGAGCACACGGTTGAGCCAGGGAGCGGAGACGTCGAAGGTCTTGGCCAGGTCGTGCGCCTGCACCAGGGGTGGGGTGGTGGTGGCGGTGCTCATGCGGCCACCCCGGCGTGCAGCCAGCAGGCGGCGCGCGTGGCGCCAGCGTCCAGGAGCTCGGGGCGCTCGCTCAGGCAGCGGTCAATAGTCTTGGGGCAGCGCGGGTTGTAGGCGCAGCCCTTGGGGATGGCGTTCAGGCGGGGCATGGCTCCGTCGATCTGGTTCAGGCGTTCACGGTCCATCGTCATGTCGGGGATGGAGGCCATGAGGCCGCTGGTGTAGGGATGGGAGGGCTTGTTGATCACGTCGTGCACGGGGCCGATCTCGGCCACGCGTCCGGCATACAGCACGGCCACGCGGTCGCAGGTTTCGGCGATCACGCCCATGTCGTGCGTGATCAGCATCACGGCGGCGCCGCGCGATTTGCAGATGTTCTTGAGCAGCGTGATGATCTGCGCCTGGATGGACACATCCAGCGCCGTCGTGGGCTCGTCGGCCACGATGAGCTGGGGCTCGGCCGCCAGAGCCAGCGCGATCACCACGCGCTGGCGCATGCCGCCTGAAAACTGGTGCGGGTAGTGGTCGATGCGCTCTTCGGCCGCGGGAATGCCGGTGTCCTTGAGCAGCTGGATGGCGCGCTGGCGGGCTTCGGCCGCATTCACGGGCAGGTGGGCCAGGATGGTTTCCGTCAACTGGCGGCCCACGGTATACAGCGGGTTCAGCGAGGTCAGCGGGTCTTGAAAGATCGCACCGATGCGGCGGCCACGGATGTGGCGCATCTCCTCATGGCCGAGGTTGTCGATGCGCTGGCCTTCCAGCAGAATCTGGCCACTGGCCACACGGCCCGGCGGCTCCAGCAGGCCGATGATGGCCGCGCCCGTGAGCGATTTGCCCGCGCCGGACTCTCCCACCACGCCCAGGATCTCGCCGGGTGCGATGGAAAAGGAAA
>DAIQRN010000186.1:0-5564 GCA_036786185.1 Acidovorax sp.
GCATCTGCTTTGGGAGCAGAGGGTCGCGAGTTCGAATCCCGCCGCTCCGACCAATGTTTGAAGGCCCTGCAGCCATGGTTGCAGGGCCTTTTTGCTTTGCTGGCCATCTGCTTACTTTCGCGGACACTGCGGGCAGAATATTTGGGGAACCCTGCACAGTCTGTCCATTACCCGCTGGAGCCTCATGACCCGCGCCGCGCCTGCCTCTCCTTTTGTATTTGCGCCACCACCTGCACGCTACGACGCTGTGGATGCGCTGCGCGGTGTGGCGATGGTGTGGATGACGGTGTTCCACTTCTGCTTTGACCTGAGCCATCTGGGCTTCTCGGCGCAGAACTTCAGGACGGACCCGTTCTGGACCATGCAGCGCACGGTCATTGTGAGTTTGTTTCTCTTTTGCGCCGGGCTGGGGCAGGCGATTGCGCTGCACCAGGGGCAGGGCTGGGCGCGTTTTGGACGGCGCTGGGTCCAGATCGCGGGGTGCGCCTTGTTAGTGACGGCGGGCTCTTTCGTGATGTTCCCGCACAGCTTCATCTATTTTGGGGTTTTGCACGGCATGGCCGTGATGCTGATCGTGGCGCGCCTGACGGCAGGCTGGGGGCGTTGGCTGTGGTTGGCGGGCCTGGTGGCGGTGGTGCTGCCTCCCTTGGCACAGCATGCGCTGAACGGTCCCTGGTCGGAGTCAGCGCCCTGGTTCAATGGGCGAAGCCTTAACTGGCTGGGGTTGGTGGGCCGCAAGCCGTTCACCGAGGACTATGTTCCGGTGCTGCCGTGGCTGGGCGTGATGTGGTGGGGGCTGGCCTCGGGTCAATGGCTGCTGGCTGCCCGCAGCCGTTGGCTGCAGGTGCGGCTCCCGGCTGTTGCGGCCCCGTTGGCCGTGCTGGGACGCTGGAGCCTGAGCTACTACATGCTGCACCAGCCGGTGATGATCGGGCTGCTGATGGCGGTGGCCTGGGGCGCAAAGAGGTAGCCTAAAAAGCAAAAACGCGACCGAGGCCGCGTTTTTGCTGGGATGCAGGCGAGAGGAATTACTCTACCTTGGCCTTGGTGCGCAGGTCTTCCTGGAACTTGGCCAGTTTCTGCTGCTGCAGTTGCTGCGCCACTTGGGGCTTCACATCTGCCAGCTTGGGCAGCTCGGCCTCGCGGACATCGTCCAGGCGGATGACGTGGTAGCCGAACTGGCTCTTCACGGGCGCGTCGGTCATCTTGCCCTTTTCGAGCTTGACCAGGGCGTCGCTGAATTCGCCGACGTAGCTGGATGGGTTGGCCCAGTCCAGGTCGCCGCCCTTGGCACCAGAGCCAGGGTCCTTGGACTGCTTCTTGGCGATGTCTGCAAACTTGGCGCCCTTCTTGATAGAGGCGATGATGGCCTTGGCCTCGTCTTCCTTCTCCACCAGGATGTGGCTGGCCTTGTATTCCTTGCCGCTGTTGGCCGCCACGAACTTGTCGTATTCGGCCTGGATTTCGGCGTCGGTCACGGGGTTGTTCTTCTGGAAGTCGGTGAACAGCTCACGGATCAGGATGGTCTGGCGGGCCAGTTCCATTTGGGCTTTGTAGTCGGCCGAGGCTTCCAGGCCGCGCTTTTGCGCTTCCTGCATGAAGATTTCGCGGGCGATCACTTCTTCCTTGATCTGGCCTTCGACTTCGGGTGTAACGGGGCGGCCCGAGCGTTCCACCTGCTGCTTGAGCACTTCTGCGCGCTCTTTGGGTACGGCCTTGCCATTGACGATGGCGAGGTTTTGGGCGGAGGCGGGCAGGGCCATGGTGCCCAGCACGGCAGCGGCCACGAGGCCGGACAGGAGCTGTTTCTTCATGCGAAATCCAAAAAAGAGGGAGTTGTATGCCAGCTGAAACCCGGCAAAGGGCAATATGGGGCCGGTTCAGAGAACTTCAATGGCGAGGGCGTGAACGCCTTGGTCAATAAATTCTTGCAGCGCATCATACACAAGGCGATGCTGCGCCACCCGGCGCTTTCCTGTAAACAAAGGTGACGAAATTCGGACGCGAAAGTGGGTGCCAAAACCGGTGCCATTGGCACCTTCATGGCCCGCGTGTTGCCAGCTTTCGTCGAGCACTTCCAGGGCCGTGGGCGAGAGCCGCTGGGCCAGAGCCTGGTGCATCTGCTGTGCAAGGGAGTCGGTCATGGTGGTGTTCCTGATACTGCCGCGCAGTGTTGTTTACGCAGCGGGCTCGTCGCTCTTGAGGTGCGGTGCGATGTAGATGCCCTGGCCCACCAGAAAGACCAGCGGGAAGACATAGCCCCACAGCTTGAAATCCACCCAGGCTTCGGTGCTGAACTGGAGCACCACGTAGGCGTTGATGGCCGACATGAAGGCGCAATAGACGATCCAGGCGACGTTAAGGCGCATCCAGACGGCATCGGGCAGCTCCAGCTGGCTGCCCAGCAGCATCTTGAGGAAGTTCTTCTTCATCGCCCACAGGGCCACGGCCAGCGCGATGGACATGGCGCCGTAGAGCACCGTGGGCTTCCATTTGATGAAGCGGTCGTCCTGCAGCACCAGCGTAAGCGTGCCAAACAGCAATATGAGCACCAGCGTCACCTTGTGCATGGTCTGCAGGCGGCGGTCGATGGCATAGATCAGCCCCATCTGCACCACGGTGGCGGCCATCAGCACGGCGGTGCCCACGTAGATGCCATAGAGCTTGTAGGCCCCGAAGAACAGCAGGATGGGAAAGAAGTCGATCAGGATTTTCATGGAATGGAAAAGCTCTCAGCCCTCGTGGGATTCAAAGTCCAGCGATGCCGAGTTCATGCAATAGCGCAGCCCGGTGGGTGCCGGGCCGTCTTCGAACACGTGGCCCAGATGGGCCCCGCATTGTGCACACACCGTCTCGGTGCGGACCATGCCGTGGCTGCGGTCCACGATTTCGGTGATGGCGCCGGGGATGGCCTGCGAAAAGCTGGGCCAGCCGCAGCCCGCGTCGAACTTGGTGTCCGAGTCGAACAGCTTGGCGCCGCAGCAGATGCAGTGGTAGCTGCCGTCGGCCCAGTGGGTTTCGTACTTGCCGGTAAAGGGGCGTTCGGTGGCGGCGTGGCGCGTGACCTGGAAGGCCGCGGGCTCGGCATTCTTGCCCTGCAGCACGGCTTGCCATTCGGCGTCGGTTTTCTGGATGGGGTGGGTCATGATGAACAGCTGATCTCGATGGAGGACGCCCAATCGGGCGGGAAGGCCGCGTAGGCATCATGCCCCGGATGCTCGTCAAACGGGTGTGCCAGCAGCCGCTGCAGGGTTTGGAGTTCGCTGAAGTCGCCAAGTTTCGCAGCGCGGATGGCCTGCTCGCCCAGGTGGTTGCGCAGCACGAACTTGGGGTTGATTTTAAGCATCAAATTGGCTTTTGGCGCTTTACCATCAAGCGCTAGCAGCTCTGAATACGATAGCAACCACGCATCGAAGGCCGCGCGGTCAGCAAACAGGTCGCGCACGGGCTCGAAGTCGCTGCTGCCCACGGCGTGCGACAGGCGGCGCCAGAAGATCGTGTAGTCCACGCCATTTCTGGCCAGCAGCAGAAGGATGCCGTCGATCAGTGCACCGTCTTGCTCGCGCGCGGCGGTCAGGCCCAGCTTGGCGCGCATGCGGGCCATGAAGGCCTCGGGGAAGACGGTTTTGTACGACTCCAGCGCTGCCTTGGCCAGCTCTTCGTCGCCAATCAGCGGCATCAATGCCTGGGCCAGGCAAAACAGGTTCCAGTACGCCACATTGGGCTGGCGGTTGTAGGCGTAGCGGCCTTGCGTGTCGCTGTGGTTGCAGACATGGCCGGGCACGAAGGCATCGAGAAACTGAAAGGGGCCGTAGTCGATTGTCAGGCCCAGGATGCTCATGTTGTCGGTGTTCATCACCCCGTGGCAAAAGCCCACGGCCTGCCACTGGGCCATGAGCCGGGCGGTGCGCTCGCTCACGGCCTGCAGCAGGGCTGCGTAGGCATTGCCACCAAAATCCGTGGTGTTGCGGCATTCGGGGTCATAGCGGTCGATCACGTAGTCAGCCAGCGCGCGCAATGGGGTTTCCTGGCCGTTGGCCGCAAAGTGCTCGAAATGGCCGAAGCGCACAAAGCTCCGTGCCACGCGCGTGACCACGGCGGCAGTTTCCACCTCTTCGCGCCGCACCGGCGCGGGCGAGCCGGTGATGCACAGTGCGCGCGACGTGGGAATCCCCAGCCCGTGCATGGCCTCGCTGCACAGAAACTCGCGGATGCTGGAGCGCAGCACGGCGCGCCCATCGCCCATCCGGGAATACGGCGTGCGGCCCGCGCCCTTGAGCTGGACTTCATGGCCGCTGGCCGTCTCGCCCAGCAGGATGGCGCGGCCGTCGCCCAGTTGGCCCGCCCAGACGCCAAACTGGTGGCCGCTGTACACGCTGGCCAGCGGGCGCGCGCCTGCCGGCACCGTGTTGCCGGTAAAAGCCTGCAGCGCTTCATCACGGCCCAGCCACGCGGTATCCAGCCCGATCAGTCGCGCCACATCGGGACTGCTGCCGACCCAATGCGGCGCGGGCAGGGGGGTGGGGCGCAGCTCTGTGTAAAAGCTCGGTCCCAGGGCTGCAAACCCGTGGTTCCAGGTCAGGCCCAGGTCGGCGGCGGTGTCGCTGTGCGCGGTGTTGAGGGTCATGGGGGGCGATTGTCTCGCAGCGCCTTTTTCCGCAGGCGGGCAAGGCCATGCCGCCAGACCGTTGCCGTGGCGAGGTACCCACGGCAAATGTCGGCCGAGCGACAACTGTTGGACTGCGTGGCGCTGTCACGCACATTGCACCGGTCTTTGACCGGGTGCGGGTGGTGCTGGCACCATGGGGAGCGTTGTGCGGATTTGCCCCAAATTGGCAAGGGCGGGAAATTCACGCGCTAGGATGAACAGGTTTCGTTGTCAGGCATTGTTAAAGGAGCACACATGCTGGGTTTGATGCAGAGCCAACCGTTGCTGATCTCATCGCTGATCGAATTCGCCGAGCGCCACCATGGCGACGCCGAAATCGTGTCGCGCCGGGTCGAGGGCGATATCCACCGCTACACCTACCGCGACCTGAGTGCGCGAGCGCGCCGCCTGGCCAATGCGCTGGACGCCATGAAGCTGCAGTTCAGCGACCGCGTGGCCTCGCTGGCCTGGAACGGCTACCGCCACATGGAGATGTACTTCGGCGTCTCCGGCTCGGGCCGCGTGCTGCACACCATCAACCCGCGCCTGCACCCCGAGCAGATCGCCTGGATCGTCAACCACGCCGAAGACCAGGTGCTGTGCTTTGACCTCACCTTCCTGCCCCTGGTGCAGGCCGTGCATGCCAAGTGCCCCACCGTGAAGAAGTGGGTGGCCCTGTGCGATGCGGACAAGCTGCCGGCAGACTCCGGCGTTCCGGGTCTGGTGAGCTACGAGGACTGGATCGGCGCGCATTCCGCCGACTACGCCTGGCCCCAGTTCGACGAGAACACCGCGTCGAGCATGTGCTACACCAGCGGCACCACGGGCAACCCCAAGGCGGCGCTGTACAGCCACCGCTCAACCACGCTGCACGCCTACGCGGCCGCGCTGCCGGACGTGATGTGCCTGTCGGCGC
>DAIQRN010000187.1:0-5557 GCA_036786185.1 Acidovorax sp.
AGCGTGCCAGGGCCTTCAAGGTGTGGAGGGCCCAAAGACCAGGGTTGTGCTGCGGGCGGATGCCGTGGAGGTAGATGCAGTCCACCTCCAGGCTTTGCTGGCGCAGCAGGCTTTGCGTGTCGCCCACCATCAGCGTCAGCAGCACGCGGCCCCCGTCAAAGCGCAGGCGGTGCACGCCGGGCAGCAGGCCCCACCATTGGCGGAGCAGCTCTTGGGCCAGCGGTGCCAGGTCGGGGTGGGTGGCGGCAGCGCGCAGCAGGTCGGCCGCATCCACGGGTCGGGCCTCGGTCGCTACAAAGTGCAGCAGCGCGGGTCGCGCGGGGTCGGCCCGCCAGGCGGCCCAGGTCGCCAGAAAGTTCAGGCCAAAGCCAAACCCGGTCTCCAGAATGCGCCACTGCGGCAGCCCGGCCCAGGCGGCGGGCAGGCCGCAGCCGTGCAGAAACTGGGTGGAGCTGGAGGGGATGCCTTCCGACAGCCGGTCAACGGGCTGGGACATGGCGAGGGGGCGAAATCAGGCGCTGGGGGGCACGTAGCCTGCTGCAGCGTCTGCGCCGCTGCCAAAGAAGTGATTTTGGCGAAACCACTTTTTGCAGCGCTGCACTTCGTTATGCGCTGGGCGGGACATATCCCGCCGCAGCGTCTGCGCCGCTGCCAAAAAAGTGGTTTTCCATCTGCCGCGCCAGGTACTGGCGGGCGCGGGCGTCGGCCAGGTTCAGGCGGTTTTCATTGACCAGCATGGTTTGGTGCTTGAGCCAGTCGGCCCAGGCTTCCTTGCTCACGCTTTCCCAGATGCGCTTGCCCAGCTCGCCGGGGTAGGGCGGGAAGTCGAGGCCTTCGGCTTCCTTGCCGAGCTTGATGCATTGAACGGTGCGTGCCATGGGGTTTCCTTGTGTGGAGTTGAGCAAACAGGGGTGCTCAGATGTTTTGGGTATAAAGAACTGAAATCACAGTAGTTCCAGTTTTGAAGAGCGCCTTTCAGAATGCGTTTCATCGGTGTTTTGCACCGCTAAACATGCATTCAAAGAGGCCTTCCATGAACTTTCGCCGCGACTTTATCAAGTTTCCCTTTGCTGCCGCCCTGGCGGGTAGTTTGGCCCTGACGGCATTGCCGTCGTTTGCGCAGTCCGTGACGCTGCTCAATGTGTCGTACGACCCGACCCGGGAGCTGTACGTGGAGTTCAACCAGGCGTTTGCCAGGCACTGGAAGGCCAAGACCGGGCAGGACGTGACCATCAAGCAAAGCCATGGCGGCTCGGGCAAGCAGGCCCGCTCCATCATCGACGGGCTGGAGGCCGACGTGGCCACGCTGGCCCTGGCGGGCGACACCGACGCCCTGCACGCCAACGGCGGCTGGATCTCCAAGGACTGGCAAAAGCGCCTGCCGCACAACAGCGCGCCCTACAGCTCGACCATCGTGCTGGTGGTGCGCCAAGGCAACCCCAAGGGCATCAAGGACTGGGACGACCTGGTCAAGCCCGGCATCAGCGTGATCACGCCCAACCCCAAGACCTCGGGCGGCGCGCGCTGGAACTACCTGGCGGCCTGGGAGTTTGCCCTGCGCAAATACGGCGGCCCGAACCGTGATGTTGGCAAGGCCAAGGACTTCGTGGCCAAGCTGTACGCCAACGTGCCCGTGCTGGACACGGGCGCGCGCGGCTCGTCCATCACCTTTGCGCAGCGCAACCAGGGCGATGTGTTCATCAGCTGGGAGAACGAAGCCTATCTGCTGGAAAAGGAGTTTGGCAGCAAGGTGGATGTGATCTATCCGTCCCTGTCCATCCTGGCCGAGCCCGCCGTGACGGTGGTGGACAAGAACGTGGACAAGAAGGGCACGCGCGCCGTGGCCGAGGCCTACCTGCAGTATCTGTACACCGAGGAAGGCCAGGACATCGCGGGCAAGCATTTCTACCGTCCGGCCGTGTCTGAGAAGGCCCGAGCCAAGTACGCCAAGCAGTTTCCCCAACTGAACCTGTTCACCATCAACGATGCGTTTGGCGGCTGGGACAAGGCGGCCAAGGACCACTTTGCGGACAACGCGAGCTTTGACCAGATTTACGTGCGGAAATAAGAGTCAAATTGGGCTTCAGCGCTTATCTAACAAGCGTTGGAAGCTATCTATTTAATAGCGATTGTGCCCCAATCACTCCGGCAGGCAGCCCGTAAAACCCTGTGCGCCCGGTGCGGACACATCCGCCAGCGCCAGCTCCGACGCCACGTCGTTGCGCCCCGGTGCCTTGCTCAGCAACTGTCCGTTCTGCCAGTGCCAGCGTGTGCCGTCAAAGCGGTAGATGAAAGTGTGCGTGCGGTTGGACAGCAAGTGCGCGGGTGTGA
Source organism: Acidovorax sp. (assembly GCA_036786185.1). Lineage (GTDB taxonomy): Bacteria > Pseudomonadota > Gammaproteobacteria > Burkholderiales > Burkholderiaceae_C > Acidovorax. Next base: position 2,332 of record DAIQRN010000187.1, read on the forward strand.
GCGTAATGGCCTGGGCAGCGGCCTCGGTGCTGGCGCTGGCCTGGGCCAGGTTGTCCTTGATGACGATCTTGCCCACGTAGGGCGTCACGCTGGATTCGGTGCGTTCCAGGTCGGGCGTGACCTGGGCGGGGCTGGTGCCGATCTTGACCCATTCGCCGCTGTCGCCGGGGCGCACAAAAGGCTGGCGTGCGGCGAGGAATTGGGTGCACGACGCCACGAGGGCGTCAAAGCTGGTGCGCGCCGGACCACTGATCTCGGGCTTGCCGCAGCCCAGCAGGGGCAGCGCGAGCAGGGCAGCTGCCAGGGGGCGAAGGCGGTGGCGGGACGGATGAGGAAGTGACACTGGAATAAGAATCAAAGAGGCTCCCACCAGCCTAAAAGCGGGTAGCCATTGAAAGGGGGGCATTGTTACCGCCCTGGCGGCACGCGGTAATGGTAGTGGTAGGCCACGCGAAAGCCCAAGGATTCATACAGCCGCAGCGCGGGCGTGTTCTGCGCGCGCACCTGCAGATAGGCGGAGCTGGCGCCCGCCTGGGCGCCCCAGTGCAGCAGCGCGCCCACGAGTGCGCGGCCGCGCCCGCTGCCCCTGTGCCCAGGCGCCACGGCGATGTCGAACAGGCCCACGGCGCCGCGCTCCAGCACCGCCAGGCCAAAGCCCACGGCGTGCCCCTGGTCCTGCAGCACGGCGAACGCCGTGGGCTGCGCGATGGACTGCACCATGGCGTGGTGCAGCGCGCGGTGGTGCGGGGCCACGCCGTTGGCGTCGGCAAAGCCATCGAGCCAGGTTGTAGAGGGCATGGGCATGACGACGGCGTTGGCATCGGGCCGTGCCACGTTGGCCAGTGGCCGGTGCAGTACCAGCGAAGGGTCGAAATGCGCATAGCCCGCGTCGGCCAGCGCCTGGTCGGCCTCCGGCGGTGCCAGCGGCGACAGGCGAAACACGGCGGGCAGGCCGTACCGCGCATACAGCGCCGTGGCCGCCTCGCGCACGCCGCCAAAGGGCGCTCCGGGTTCCAGTGCATTGACCGAGTTGGCCCGCTTGGTGAAGCCGCCCGAGAGGCGGAACACCCAGCCTTGGTGGAAGACGGTCTGGTGCGCGGGCCAGGCGTTGAAGGCGCGTTCTTCCAGGGCGCGAATATCGGCTGCAGGAGTGGTTGGAATATGAGGGGGCGTCAAGGTCTATGCAAAGAAGTGGGTGGCGGCCAACTGCTTGAGGGCTTCTTCTGCCATAGGTCGCCGGGCGGCCACGACCCATAGTGCGTAGGCGGGCGGTGGCTGGCGGCGTCCGGCGCAGCCGGCAAAGCCTGCGGCGTTGAAGGTTTGCATGAGGCTGTTCAAGGTGAACCCGGTGCGATGGGCCATGAACAGATTACCCCGTGCCAGCGCGGGCCGGTGGCCATAGAGGATGTCTAGTGGTGCAATGGGACCAGCAGGTGATTGGTAGGCGGGCTGTAAGAGCTTGTCTTGCACAACCAGCTCTGCCACGGCCTGTAGGTCTGGGCAAGTTACCACGGCGAACCCTTCGGGTTTGAGGACACGGCGGAACTCGGCCAGCGCGAGCGGCACTTCGTGCGGGTACAGGTGCTCGATGTTGTGGGATGAGTAAATGGCATCCACCGATGCATCGGCTACGGCGCGCATGTCGGTCATGCTTCCCACGATGTCGGGGGCGACTGCGGGGTCGATGTCCAGCCGCAATTCTTCCCATTGCGGTGTATTGAATGCGCGGGTAGTGCGCGCTTTGCGGTTCTGGCCGCAGCCTACGTGCAGGAAAACGGGCATGCTAGTTGAAGTGGTTGGTTTTTACGCGCCAGCGCTGGCAAGACGGGAGATCAAAGCCATCTGGGCGGGCAGACAGATGCTTTGCAGGTCGTGGTGAGCCACTATGTGCGCGCGGGCGGCGGCGCGCAGAGGTTGCAGCTCTGCCCGCTGTTCGATGGCGTGCACGACCGTGTCGGCCAGGGCCTGCGGGTTGAAAAAATCGAACAACAGGCCGTTTTCGCCATGGCGTATCTGCTCGCGTACAGGGGCTGTGTCCGAGGCAACGACCAGGCAGCCTACGCTCATGGCTTCCATAAGAGACCAACTCAGCACGAAAGGGTAAGTCAGGTACACGTGCGCGGTGGAAACCTGCATGAGCTGGGTGAGTGTGGCGTGGGGAAGCTTGCCAACGAAATGCACGCGCCGGGCGTCTATGCGATCTGCCACTTCTTTGTGAAAAATCTGGCGCCAGGTGGTGCCTGCAGGTGCAGCTGCACCGTAACTCGCGCCGTTGCCGCCGACCAGGATAACCTGCGCATTGGGGCGCCGCGCCAGAATTTCGGGTAAGGCGCGCATGAAGATGTGGTAACCCCGGTACGGCTCCAGCTCGCGCACGCTGAATGTGATGACTTCGTCCTGCGAGGTCAGCCGCAGACCGGCGTTGCGCAGCGAGATATAGGCCTGAGAGGCTGGGGCGAAGCGGTGCGTGTCGATGCCATCGTGAATCACCTCAATGCGATCGCGCAACGGATCGGGATGCCGGTCACGCTGAAACGTCGTGGGAGATAGGCCCCGGTCAGCATGCATGAGTGCATGCATAAGGTGGAGGTTTTTGGTGTGAAGGCGCCGCTGGCTTCCTTCGCTGGGGCGGCTGAACTCGGGGTCGAAGTGCGAGTCACCCCCATTGGCTTGGTAAAAGTACTCGGCATAGACGAGCAGACTGGTATCGGGGAATACGTCCTTCACGTAGAAAGCCTCCCCCCAGCCTGAGTGGGCGTAGACCAAGTCGGGCGTGAACCCGCCGTGCTGCAAGGCCCGCAAGGCGTGGGCCACGGAGACTCCGCGCTCCATCTTATTGCGTAGCTCATGCAGCGCACCCGCTTCGGTATCGCTGCCAGGTGCTTGCGCCGTGAGGTGAGGGCGATGCTGCACGATTTTGACGCCCGGCGTAGGAAAGGACGGGTTGTTGATGCACAGGGCAACGACTTCGTGTCCCTGCACCGCCAGGGCGGGCGCTAAATGCTTGAACTGCCCGGGAAAGTTCTGGTGAATGAACAGGATGCGCATGCGCCCATTGTGCCGGGTTGCAGTCGGTGCGACGAGCCAGTCAGAGCGTCCTGTGCACTCCTTCTCCGTCGATACAAAGCGAAATAAACCGAAACCGCGCGGAGACCCCCGTGGTCAGGCGTTTGGGCACCATCAGGGCCATGTTCAACACCGTCCATGAAAGGACTGCATCATGAAA
>DAIQRN010000188.1:0-5556 GCA_036786185.1 Acidovorax sp.
GAACTTCATGCGCGGGCGCACCTTCCTGAACAAGTACGTCATCATCGACGAGGCCCAGAACCTGACGCCCAAGCAGATGAAGACGCTGATCACGCGCGCAGGCCCCGGCACCAAGATCATCTGCATGGGCAACCTGGCGCAGATCGACACGCCCTACCTCACCGAAGGTTCGTCCGGCCTGACCTATGCCGTGGACCGCTTCAAGGGTTGGCCGCACAGCGGGCACATCACGCTGGCACGCGGCGAGCGCTCGCGCCTGGCGGATTTTGCCAGCGAGGTGCTGTAAACCCCTCCTCCAATGATGAACAAACCGGTCGCTACCGTGTTCCAGGACGGCATTCACCTGTCCGAGCAACAACCAGCGCCTTACTACGTACAACTTCAGCGTCAGTTACAGGCCCTGATCGACAGCGGAGCCCTCAGCCAAGGTAGCCACCTGCCTTCCGAACGCGATCTGGCCGACACGCTCAAGATCAGCCGCACCACGGTCAAGCGAGCATACGATGCACTGCGTGAGGCCGAGGTTATTGCCAGTGGCTATGGCCGCGGCGGTACGGTAGTCAAGAGCACGCCACGCGTGAGCCCCGTGATGGCACGGCTCAAGGGGTTCACCGAAGAGATGCAGGAGCTGGGCATGGAGCCCTCCACCCGACTGCTCGGGTTGGAAGTGGTGCACGAACGCACCATTGCCAGCCTCTTTGGCCGACCTTCGCATGCCCCCCTGCTGCACGTGCGCCGCTTGCGGCTCGGAGACGGAGCGCCCATGTCACGCGAGCTGGCGTGGTACGACCTCACTCTGGCCCCCCAGCTCGGAACCTGGAATGGCGAGGGCTCCATTTATGCCTGGCTGAAGGACCACTGTGGCATTCAGATGGCAGGAGCTGAACAAAGCATCGAGGCCGTCTTGAGCAGCGCAGCAGAGATGGAAGCTTTCGGATTTGAGACCGCCATGCCCTGCCTGCTCATCAAGCGCAAAAGCCTGGATGCAGAAGGCCGCCTGGTTGAATATGTCGAAGGTACTTTCCGGGGTGACGCATACGCGTACCGGGTTCACCTGGCAGGGTGAACCCGGTTCTGCTGGTGGTAGCTCCGGATTTGTGAAAGCAGTGCTGCAGCGCTGGTACGGGCTGACACTCAAGGCGAGGCCAGCCCTCCACCGGGACTACGAGCCTCACTCAGTCCACAGCTTGTACTTGTACTCGAACACACGGCCATTCCAGGGCACCTGCACATACCACGGCATTCCCTTGGAGCCTGCGGCAATCACATCGTTGATGAACACCTTGTCGGCAGGCTGAGGATTCTGCTTGCCGTTGGTATTGCCGCCCGCCTTGGTGCGGTACATCGCGATATAGGCCGTATGGATATTGATGAAGTCGCGATCGCTCACCTGGCTGGCCTTGATGGGGAAAGCACGCTCACTATCGGTGACGAAGACACGGCCGTTGAACTCACGCGCGGGCAAGCACTTGTCGTTGCCCTCGTCCCACCAGCAGATGCTGTGGTGTGTGCGGCCTCGGGCATCATGGACGTCCTTGCCGCCGACCACTGCGTGCACCGTCTGGCGGGTACCAAACTTAACCACCTCGTCACGATTACCGGCCCCCGTGGATGCGCCCTCCTCGCCCGCGTTCACCTGATGCTCGCGCGCGTTGATGTTGCGAATTTCCTCGAGCTTGACCTTGAGAGTCATGTTTTCCTGCACGCAGTTGCGAACGGGCACCTTATCGGTTGCGCTTTCAGAGCGAACAAAATCGTTGTTCATGTTCACAAACTGATAGCGGATGGGCTGCGCATTCTGCAGATTTGCGGTGGCGAAATACTTCTTGAGCCAGGCATCCACCTGATCGATGCGTGTTGGAGGCGCCATGGAGACGTTGCCCACATCGAACATGCGAATGCTCGTGTTGCTGCTGAATGTGCGGTTGCCGGACGCAACACTGGCTGCAGCCTCGACAATGAAATTGGCATAGGACGCGGTGGCCGAGGCCAACTTGCTGCTCTCGCGCGTCTGCGTCTTGATGGCCAGAAGCACGCGGTGACCATAGGTCACGTTGCCAAGCATGATCTTGTCGCCCGTCTTGCCATCTGCCGCATTGACGAAAATGCCATCCGCCAGGGGCTGTGCCGTCAGAGTGAACATCTCCTGGGTCGCGTCAATCAGTATTTGGCGATCCTCTTCCTTGCTGTTGCTGTCGTAGGCCGCACTGACCTTGACGCCATAGGCTGCGGCGCTTGCCGAAAGCGCCAGCAACGCCTCCGCGCCACTATGAAGTTCCTGAATGTCAAAGCTGGCGGACTGTTTGTTGCCATTCCTGGGCAACCGATTTCGGAGCTGTAACACACCCTCACCGAGGGTCGTGATGTCTGGCTTCTCAACATCCAAATAGGACGCGGGGCCGGTTCCTTCCCTATTTTCCAGCTTCATGCCGGCGACATTGGTCAGCGCAAGGCGAACCGGATTTCGCGGCGCCGTGGCTGGCGCCATGCGCCCACTGAAAAAGCTGTCGAAGTCATACACCAGACCGGGCTGCAACCGCGTGGCCTGGCCGCTTTGCGCCACGGACTTGAACGAATCATCTGCCAACGACACAGTGACATTGGCGTTCTTGCACACCAGGCCACCCTCTTGCGTCGTGCCCGTTTCTTCACGCCGCACCCCACTTTCGGCGCTGCGGCCCTTGATGGCGCTCATCGGGCTTAGAATCACCCGTGTTTTGACTTTGTGGCCATCCACCACCTTCTCGTACGTGGGGTTGCCCTGAATGGGCAACTTGTGCGAGATGGATCCGGTGGTAAATCTCCGCGCTTGCTCCAAATTGGCGGTGCGAGCACCAGAGAGTTGCCTTTGTTGATTCGGCGCCGCCTGCTGTTGCCCAGGGCGCGTCTGGGTCTGGCGATCCCCCATGGGGCGCACATTCGACTGCCCCGGCATCTGCATCTGCGCCTGTACGGCCCCGCACACGGCAAGCATCGCCGTCGGTATGACCATCGCCGCAGCACTCCTCCAATGAAGGTATGTCATGAACCTCTCCTTTCGCATCAAAAAAATGAATTTCCCATCTGCTTATCCATGCCTTACCCATCGCCAGGTCGCACATCGGCAATCCGATATTGTCCGCCCTGGCGCTTCACGATAATTTTTATTGAATAATCACTTTTAAATCCATCATCGCGCAATAAAACGTCAAATGAAAAATCATCGAATACCCCAAAAGATTCCAATGCACATTTTTCTACTTTGACAACCGTCCAATCCTGAGAAGGTATCAAAAATCCTTCACCCACCCCCGCCTTTGATGTATCGAATCGACCTCGCCATTTATTTTCAAAAGCGTCCAATGCCAAAGCTTGCTCCGATCCAGACTCCACGTCCATGGCGTCACTTTTGTATGCGTAGTATTCAGGTGTGGTGATCTTTTTCATAACCAAATCGTCGTTTGAAAAATACTCTTCAATACTTTTCTCCAACCATTTTCTTGCTTCTTCGGATTGATATTTTTTCTGAACAGCAAACGACTTCAAGTACTTTTCATCGCCATTAATCCACAGGATTTTCTTTATTTGAACCAGCCTGTTATATTCATAAATTTGCAACTTGAAAATTGCATTGCATTCGGCATCCAACGCAACCACGAGCGGTGCACGTGAATACTGCCTTTTCAAGTGGTCGTACTCAATGCGATAAAGTTGCCGCCCATCCAAAACGATCTCGTAAATCGCTATCACGGGCAGAGGATTGATGCCCTGCTTCCGGGCCGCAATCAGCTCATGCAGGCAAGCGGGCACGCCTCCGGCTTGGGCCGCTGCAGCACCCGTCATGCACAACACCATCCCGAGTACCAGCGCCGAAGGAAACATGCGTGGCATGGGTATCACCTCCTGCGCAGGTGAAATACAACAGTGCTCGCCACATCCAACTTCGCCTCTCCTCCTGCCGCCACCTTGGCAAAGGTCTTTTGGTATTCATCGGGGGTCAAAGAGAGGGCCATATCGCCCCCCTTCAAGGTGGCACCCATCCGCTGCACTGCGCCACCCACACCCGTGAAAACAATGCTGTCGCCCTGAAGTTCATAGGCGCCGATGGGCTGCCGGCCCACGGCGGGGATCGTGAGAGCCCCAAAGCCCTGCTGAAACTCAAACAGTCCTCCGCTCCAGACCTGATTCAAATCCAGCGTGATCCCCGGCATGCCATGTCCACCGGGATACACCTTGACCGGCCCCCCCGTAACTTGCGTGATGTGCCACTGCCCCGTGATGTCTGCCTTCGGCGTCAGAGCAGGTCGCGACTGCCCTGCCAACTTCGGCGCTGAATGGGGTGCTGCGACATCGCGATGGCAGGCAGCCAGGGAGAGCCCCCCCATCACGATCAACCCACTGCTCAGCCATCTGGAACCCAGCGTGCCCCCCATGCCCCCAGAGAGCCCTCGCGAAAACGACTTGCACATCGGCTGATACTCCTCAAGAAAGTTATGGACTCTAATAAGTTACTTATGGACTTATAAAAGAATACCATATAAAATCCAGGCGCAAGACTACCTCCGAGACTGGCGGATGAATGAATGCCGTCGAAATGTGACTTTTTCCGCTTGTTGCCCGAGCACAAGCAGCTGAGAAGGGAGAAAGCGGAGAGCGTGGTGCCTATAGATCCAAAGGGGCTCTCTGATTTAGGAAAGCACGGACCTCCTGCGGTTGCGGCAGTGAAGTCAAAATTCCGCTCCGGCTGGCGGCGAGTGCGCCGCAGGCGTTGGCAAATGTCAACGCCTGCGCCATGGGTTGGCCTTGCGCCAGCAAGGCACACAACCCAGCACTGAAGGCGTCTCCCGCCCCCACTGGCTGCTCCACCTGAACAGGAATGCCGGGCACCCGCAGCACGACGCCACTGCGCGCATAAGCAACGCAGCCATTCGCACCGAGCGTGATGACGAGCCACTGTCCCACTTGCCAATGGCTCCATACAGCCTGCAGCACGACAGCGTCCAGCAACTCGGGCTGGCCGATCAAACCGAGGCCCCGCAGCAGGCTGGCCGCCTCGCTGCGATTGAGCACCCCCACGCAGGCAGCAGCGAAGACATCAACGAAATTGCCATCTGCGGGCCAGGGTGAAGGATTGAGCACCGTGACAGCCCCCGCAGAGCGCGCCTGCCGCAACGCATGGGCAGCGAGGGACAGCGGCACCTCCAGCTGGGCATATACAACGGCAGCCCGCACCAAGCACGACTGCGCGTGCTGCAATTCGCGCAGCCCCAGCAAGGCATTTGCGCCTGGATAAACGACGATGGCTGGATCACCCTGAGCGTCAATCAGTCCGCAGCCCTGGCCCGACCGGAGGCCGAGCCGATGGACGTGCGAAGTATCCAGCCCCTCTTGCTCCAATATTTGCAGCAACCGGTCGCCCGCGTCATCGTGACCCACGGCTAGCAGCAGATCCACGGCTGCGCCAAGCCTGTGCGCGCCCAGAGCCACGGCGAGGCCTTTACCGGCACGCTCGCGCTCATACGCAAGAGCAGACTGGCTTTCATCGCTATCCGGCCGGCAACGGACATGCCAACAATG
>DAIQRN010000189.1:0-5556 GCA_036786185.1 Acidovorax sp.
CCGTGGCCTGGGACGAAGCCCGGGCCTATCTGAGCGCCCGCGCCCAGGGCCAGCCCGCCAAGAAGCCCAAGGCGCGCAAGCTGGGCGCATGAGAGCGCCCCGGCATGACCCGGATTGAAATGGCGCTCGAGGTCTTTGACGACTTCCGATCGCTTTTTTGAGCCTATCGCCCGGTACGACCCCGATGCGGCGCCGCAGCGCATCGCCACCATCATCGACGCCCTGCAAATCCTGACCCACAGCCCACAGATCGGCCGCCCCGTGCAAGACGGCATGCGCGAGCTGGTGATCGGCCGCGCCGCCCGTGGCTATGTGGCGCTGTACCACTATGTCGCGGCCGTGGACACCGTCTTTGTGCTGGCCCCGCGCGCCCAGCGCGAGGCCGACTACCAGCGATGCCCCGTCACCCCGGGCGAAACTGCCTGCGAAGATGGGCCTTGTGGCGCGCGATATGCGCCAGCTGCTGCGGGGCGATGGAGCCGCCCAGGTCTTCGTCCTCGCTGTTCAACACCGCGTTGGCATACCCCATGGCGCGCGCCACCACCGCCGCCTCGTCCAGGCCCTGGGCCGCCGCCAGGTCCAGCGCCACGCGGCGCATGGCGCGCTGGGCCAGCAGCCATTGGGCGCCAAAGGCATCCCAGGCTGCGGCCGACTCCAGCGCCTTGTCGTGCTCGGACAGGATGGCGGACAGCGGCTTGTCCAGCAGCGCCTGCAGATCCTGCAGGCGCTGCTGCAGCGCCTCGGTCTGCTGCGCGAGCTGGGCCTGTGCCTGCTCGGCCGCACTGGGCTCGGGCGGCGCGGGGATGGGCAGGCTGCCGTCAAGGTTGGGCTGGACGATGGTGATCTGGCTGGACGACATGGTGGGGCTCCGGTGCAAGGGCGCTGAATTTACACGCGACGCCATGACAACCCACATGGCAGGCAGCACCGGTTGCCCGAAGGCCCATCGGCATCAGCGCCGAAGCTGATCATTCAGCACCATGTCCTCATTGCGATCGGGCAGACAGCGGGCCAGCCGGCGGATCAGCACGTGCAGCCACGCCAGCGCGCCCAGGCAGGCCAGGGGCAGGACGATGGACAGCGACGTCCAGAAGGAGGGGGCGGCGATGATTGGCATGGCATCACGCTGCCTGCGGCGCGCCGATGAAGTCCACCAGGCGTTCGATCACCTTCCGATTGCCCAGCAGGCGGTGATGCCCCAACCCTTCGGTGACATGCAGCTCCAGCGGGCGCAGGGAGCAGGCGACCATCAGGTTGTACATATGCTCGATCGGCACCTCAGGGTCCTCGGTGTCGTGCACCAGCAGGGTAGGCTGCGCGGTTTGCGCCAGCATGTCGCCCACCGACAGCCGCTCCCAGTCCATGACGCCGTGGCAGCGCTCCACCATCAGTTGCCGGCCCCGTGCCAGCACCGACGGTGGCAGCCGCATCAGGCGGCCGAACTCCTCGGTCACCCACTTGCAATGATCGAGCGAGCTGAACAGCACCTGGTGCCGCGCCTTCAGACCCCAATCGACCTGCGCCCACAGCGCCATCGCGACGCCGAAGGAGTGGGCGACGAGGGTGTGGATCTCGCCGATGTGCGCGGCAACGGTGGCAATCGCGCTGGCAAACTGCGGCAGCGTGGCCGAACGCCCGCTGGACTGCCCGTGGCCCGGCGCGTCGAAGGCGACCACGCGATAGCCGGCGGCCACCAGCGGCGGCACCAGCTTGCCCAGGTGCGTGCCGCGCGCGCCCCAGCCATGCACCAGCAGCACCGTCGGGCCGCTACCCCAGTCGTACAGCGCCAGGTGGCCGCTGCCAAAAGGCAGGGTGCTTTGCCTGGCGTGTTCGCGCAGGCTCGCCTGCCATGAGCGCTCGGCCACGCGGGGCGGGCGCGTCAGCAGCACGTAGGCCAGGTGCGCGGCCGCGGCGGGGGACGTCGCATGGAGCACGGCGAACGCCTGGCGCAGCCACTTCACGGCAGGGGTTTCGACAAAGCGCCCGGCCTTGGGCTGCCCATGGGGCGCGGGCTCGGCAAGGCCCTGAGGCGGGTTCATCACGACGCAGGAATCAGGACGGTACACGGCGGTTTCTCCTTGGGTGGACTCGCTCCGCAACACGCGGGGCGATGTCAGGCACTGTAGGAATTGCACTGCGCCGCGCACAGGTGAAGAAGGTCACCTGCCGGTCAGAAATTCAGAGGGTGCGCAGCAGCGCCCGCATGCGTGCGGCGGACACGGGCTTGGTGATCAAGGGCAGGCCGGCGGCCATGGCACGGGCCTTCAAGTCGGCGTCGGTTTCACCGCTGAGCAGGAACACCGGTTTACCGAGTGCGCGCAGGCGCAGCGCCAGGTCGAACCCGTTGCCGCCATCGGGCAGGCGCACGTCGCAGATGGCCAGTTGCCCGAAGCCGCGCAGGCGCCAGGCGTCGGCCACCGTCTCCACATGGCGCACGTTCTGGCCCCAGATGCCCAGCAGCTGGCACATGGCGTCGGCCACCAGGGCATCGTCCTCGATGAGCAGAATGTCGCGCGCCGGCAGGGGCTGCGCATCGGGCTGACCCGGCTCGGTCGGCGCGGACTCGGGCGCCTCCTGCGCGGACTCGGGCGCCAGAGCCGGCGGGGCCTCCGCCCCTGGCAGCGTGAGCGTGAAGCAGGAGCCCCCGTCGGGTACCGAACGTAGCGCCAGGCTGCCCAGCATCAGCTCGGCGAAGCGGCGCGAGATGGCCAGCCCCAGGCCGTAGCCGTGCTGGCGGTTGCGTGCCGGGTTGTCGATCTGCACGAACTCATGAAAGACGTCTTCCTGCTGCTCCTCGGCGATGCCCGGCCCGGCGTCGCGCACCTGTACCCGGCAGGTCAGCGCGCCGGGCCGCACGGCGATGGCCACGCAACGCCCGGGCGGCGAGAACTTGATAGCGTTGTCCAGCAAGTTGGACAGCACGCGCCGCAGCATGATCTCGTCCGCATGCACGTACCGGCCGGCGCGCTCGCGCATCAACGCTACGACGCGCACGCCCGCCTCTTCGGCCATGGGCCCGTGCTGCTGCACAACGCCGCGGATCAGCGGGTGCAGATCGACCACGGTGATGCGCGCCTGCATCGAACCGGCGTCGGCCTGCGTCAAGTCAAGCACCTGCGATAGCAGGTCGTCAAGCGCGCGCCATGACTGGCGTATGCCGCCCAGTGCGCGCAGCGCCTCGGGGCCAGGGCTCGGGCCGAGCGCGCGCGCCAGCGGCTCCAGGTACAGGCCAATAGCATGCACCGGCTGGCGCAGATCGTGGCTCACGGTGGCGAAGAAGCGCGACTTGGCCAGGCTCAGGTCGGCCATGGCGTCGGAGGCGCGCTCGGCCTGGCGGCGGCGCACCGCTTCGCGGCCGATGCGCTGCGCATGCACGGCGGCGGTATAGACGATCATCGCGCCCATCACCACGCCGCTTGCGCCCAGGAAGAACACCATGGACTGCCGCTCCAGCACGCCATCGACCATGAAGCGCAGCGAGGTGGGACCCAGGATCATGGTCACCGCCAGCGCTGTGCGCTCCATGTCGCGCACGCCCCACATGGCGATCAGCCCCGCCGTCGCCACCATGTACACGCCCAGCAGCGAGTGAAAGCTGTGGCTGTCTGGAACGTACAGCAGCCAGCACGCACTGCCTACCGCCGCCGACGATTGCCAAATGTAGCGGCGATAAATGCCGCGCCGCTGGCGCAGGGGAAGTGTCTTGAAGTCCGCCCGGCGCACGCGCAAAAAACCCCAGGTGCCGGCGCTGGCCACCAGCACGAACCACAGCGCCGGCTTCCACCATGGCAACACGGGCAGGAACAGCAACGCGCCCAGCAACTCGCACAGGCGGCTCAGCAGCACCAGTGACACCGGCTGCGTAGCGATGCGGCCGGCGTTCGCCTTCATGGGGGGGCTTTCAGGCTTTCAGGCGACTTCAGGATCGTACTGCGCGGCCTGGGTGCGGTTGGAGACCTGGAGCACGCGGAAGATCTCCGACAGGTAGTTCTTCACCGTGCCCTCCGACAAGCCCAGCTGCCGTGCTATCTGCTTGTTGGACAGCCCCTGGCGCAGCAGCGCGCGCACCTCCTCCATGCGCGGCGTGAGACCGGCCTCGGGCAGCGGCGCGGCTGCCATGGTCGGCTGGTAGGGCAGCCGCAGGCCGTCCAAAGCGGCATCGATGGCCTGCTGCATGCGCGCGGCGCCAGCGCTCTTGGGCACGAAGGCGTACACGTTGGGCAGATCGAGCGCGCGGCGGATCACGTCGGGCGACGTCAACGCCGACACCACCACCACGCGCAACTGCGGGCAATCGCGCGCCAGCAGCGCCAGGCCCGCACCCTTGTCCATGCCTGGCATGTTCAGATCCACCAGGGCCAGCGCTGGCTGCGCCAGCAGACGCGCCTGCTGGCGCAGCGCACCGGCATCGGCCGCCTCCAGCACGCGGGCGCCGGGCCACATCGCTGTGACCATCAGCTTGACGCCGTCGCGCACCAAATCATGGTCGTCAGCGATCAGGATCGTGGGCGCACGGGTGGCGGCATCGGGCAGGCGGTGATCAGCGGTCATGCGCGCCACATTACGCCCGGCGCGGCCCGGCGGCAATACCCCCAAGGGGGTGAAATTGGTCACATCGGCGCCCCGGTCGCCGCGCGCCGAGACGCCAGGGCCAGAACGCAGCCATGACCTTCTTCACGTTGCGGCCCCACTGCCATGGCGCGCACCATGCGAAGCCTGTTTTCCAGCAAGAGGTTTCCATGAAGCACTTAGTCACCGCGGCGCTGTGCGCCGCCATCACCCTGCCAGCGTTCGCGACGACCCGGGCCGATGCAGGGCCGCCAGACCCGGCCCGGCATGTCCAATGCAGCGGCAACCGCGATGCAGCGCAGGTGGACGTCTTGAAGAAGCGGCCCGATGGGAAGCTGCAGTTCAGGATATCGACGGCAGCGGACACGTTCCACGGCGTGGCGGATCCGCGCAATCCGCGGTATTCAATGGAAAAGCAGGTGCTGGCGCTGGGCGGACAGAAGTACTTCTGCCTGCACGACTGACGCGAAGCAAACGCTCGGCCCGCTGCGAGTCCAGGAGGACTTCCTATCCCCCCCTCTGACTGTCTGAGAGGCAATTGCCCATGCCCGCCTTGCCTCCCGGCCTCTGATACTCTCGGCGGACATGCCTTGTCCGAACCTGCAGGATGCCTGCGCCCATGAGCAGCCCGCCGAGCACCTATCCGCCACGCTTGCCCCACTCCATCCTTGCCGGGGTGGGGCGGCGCGGCAAGCAGGCGTACCCCTCCCACTTCGTTCGCATCAGCCATGCCAGGTGAACTGATGGGCGCGGACTCCCGATACTCGGTTTACATGGTGGGTGGCGCCGTGCGCGACCGGCTTCTGGGCCGCCCGGTCAATGACCACGACTGGGTGGTGGTGGGCGCCACGCCCGAGCAAATGGTGGCACAGGGCTTTGTGGCCGTGGGGCGTGACTTTCCGGTCTTTCTGCACCCCGAAACGCATGAGGAGTACGCCCTGGCGCGCACCGAGCGCAAGAGCGGGCGCGGCTACCGCGGCTTTGTCG
>DAIQRN010000190.1:0-5545 GCA_036786185.1 Acidovorax sp.
CAAAGCCAGCGGCGCGACGCGATCATCGAGCAGTTCACGAGTGGGCAAGTGCCGTTGTTCTTGATCAGCCTCAAGGCCGGCGGGGTGGGGTTGAATCTGCCCCAGGCCGACACGGTCATCCACTACGACCCGTGGTGGAACCCCGCCGTGGAGGCCCAGGCCACCGACCGCGCCCACCGGATCGGCCAGACCCAGAGCGTGTGGGTGATCAAGCTGGTGGCGCAGGGCACGATTGAAGAGCGCATTCTGGTGCTGCAGGAGCGCAAAGCCCAGTTGGCCAGCAGCCTGTATGACACCAGCGCGGGGCGCAAGGAACCGTTGTTTACCGAAAGTGACCTGGCCGAGTTGTTGAAGCCGCTATCACTGTCGTAGCAGCGAATCAAGAATGTGCTTGCACTACAGACGGTTTTGATAAAAAAATTCTGATGCAGCGCATGGGCTTGGCTCCGCATGCGGCATGGGCGGTTGTTTTGTACCCAAAGGGGCGTTCAGGCAACAGCAGGGGCACAATTCGTCTTTGCAAATCAACACTTTACGGTCTATAATCCGCGACTCACGACCAAGCGGGCGGGTACCAACCGCCCGTTTTTTTTGGTCGAATGCTTTTGGAGCTCGAAGCTGTCGGGGAAGAGTCTCCGGGGGTTATCGGGTTTTTTGTTTTTTCGGGATTGAACGGAACACGTGGCATTGCAGCAAGTCGTTGAACAAATTGTGACCGGTCTCGGTTACGACCTGGTGGAGATCGAACGGTCTCCGGGTGGCCTGCTGCGCGTCACCATCGACTTGCCATGGGTGCAGCCTGCCGTCGATGCGCCCGAGCCCGCGGTTGATCAGTTTGTCACCGTGGAAGACTGTGAAAAAGTCACCCGCCAGCTGCAGTTTGCGCTGGAGGTAGATGGGGTTGAATACAAGCGTCTTGAAGTCTCGTCGCCGGGCATTGATCGCCCCTTGCGCCACGAGCAGGACTTTGTCCGTTTTGAAGGTTCGGTTGTTGATCTCACGCTGAAAGCGCCTATCGGCGCTGCGGCGGTGGGTCAGGTCAATGCCACCCGCAAGAAATTTCGTGGCACGCTGGAGCGGGCCGAATCGGGTGGATGGCAGATCGTCTGGAGCGATGAGCCCGCAGGCAAGCCTGGTCAGAAAATAAGCAAGAAACGCGTACCAGCCCCCTTGCAGGCGCTGGGGTTTACGCTTGATGAGCTAAGGGACGCCCGCTTGGCGCCCATTGTGGATTTCAAGGGGCGGGGGGCGAAGACTGGTCAAGTGCCAGGCTGAGTCACTGGATGGTTTGGAGTGGGTTGGTGCTGTTGGCAGCTGCCGCCTGCGGGTGATAGAAACAGGAGAGTCGTCGCATGAATCGCGAATTGTTGATGTTGGTTGAGGCCATTTCGCGCGAGAAGAACGTGGAGCGCGATGTGGTCTTGGGCGCCGTGGAGTCGGCCTTGGCCCAGGCTACCAAAAAGCTGTACCAGGGCGAGGTGGACATCCGCGTGTCCGTCGATCGCGACAGCGGCAACTACGAGACTTTCCGTCGCTGGCTTGTCGTGCCCGATGACGCCGGTCTGCAAAATCCTGAGGCGGAAGAGCTGCTCATGGATGCCAGGGACCGCATCCCGGACATTGAAGTTGGCGAGTACATCGAAGAGGCTGTCGAATCCGTGCCCATCGGGCGCATTGGCGCCATGGCCGCCAAGCAGGTCATTCTGCAGAAAATCCGCGATGCCGAGCGCGAAATGCTGCTCAACGACTTCATGTCGCGCGGCGAGAACATTTTTACCGGCACCGTCAAGCGCATGGACAAGGGCGACATCATCGTCGAGTCCGGCCGTGTCGAAGGTCGCCTGCGCCGTGGCGAGATGATTCCCAAGGAAAATCTGCGCAGCGGCGACCGCGTGCGCGCCATGATCATGGAGGTGGACCTCACGCTGCGTGGCGCGCCCATCATCCTGTCGCGTTCGGCCCCTGAGTTCATGATCGAGCTCTTCCGTCAGGAAGTGCCCGAGATCGAGCAGGGCCTGCTGGAGATCAAGTCCTGCGCCCGCGACCCCGGTTCGCGCGCCAAGATCGCCGTGCTGAGTCATGACAAGCGCGTGGACCCCATTGGCACCTGCGTCGGTGTGCGCGGCACCCGCGTGAATGCGGTGACCAACGAACTGGCTGGCGAGCGCGTGGACATCGTGCTGTGGTCCGAAGACCCGGCCCAGTTTGTGATCGGTGCGCTGGCTCCTGCCAACGTGTCGTCCATCGTCGTCGATGAAGAAAAGCACGCCATGGACGTGGTGGTGGACGAGGAAAACCTCGCCATTGCCATTGGCCGTGGCGGCCAGAACGTGCGCCTGGCGTCCGATCTGACCGGCTGGAAGATCAACATCATGGACGCCGCCGAAAGCGCGCAAAAGCAGGCCAACGAGACCGACACGGCCCGCAAGCTGTTCATGGAAAAGCTCGATGTGGACGAGGAAATCGCCGACATCCTGATCTCCGAAGGCTTCGAAAGCCTCGAGGAAGTGGCCTACGTGCCGCTGCAGGAAATGCTGGAGATCGAGAGCTTTGACGAAGATACCGTCAACGAACTGCGCGCTCGCGCCAAGGATGCGCTCCTCACCCTGGAAATCGCCCGAGAGGAAAGCGTGGGCGAGGTCTCCCAAGACCTGCTCAACCTTGAGGGACTCACCCCGGAGCTGATTGCCAAGTTGGCAGATGGCGGTGTGCACACGCGGGATGAATTGGCCGATTTGGGCCTGGATGAACTGACCGAGCTGACCGGACAGTCTGAAGATGATGCCAAAGCCTTGATTTTGAAGGCGCGCGAACACTGGTTCGCAGGGCAAGAGTAAAGGTCAGGGAGGCACGAACCACATATGTCCAGTAATACCGTCGCCGAGTTCGCCACCGAGCTCAAGAAATCACCTGAAACCCTGCTCGACCAGCTCAAGGCTGCGGGCGTGGGCAAGACTGCCCCGTCCGATGCACTGACCGAGTCGGACAAGCAAAAGCTGCTGGCCTATCTGCAGGCCAGCCACGGCACTGCGTCGGGCGACCGCAAGAAGATCACGCTGACCAAGAAGTCCACAAGCGAGATCAAGCAGGCCGATGCCACGGGCAAGGCCCGCACCATCCAGGTAGAAGTGCGCAAGAAGCGCACCTTTATCCAGCGTGACGATGGCATTGAAGCCGCCGCAAGCCCCGTGGTGGAAGAGCCCGAGGTCTCCAGGGAGGACCTGGAGCTGGCCCGCCGCGAGGAAGAAGCCCGCCGCCAGGCCGAGCTGATCCGCCGCCAGGAGGCCGAACTGGCGGAAAAGCGTGCTGAGCGCGAGGCTCGCGAACAGCGCGAGCGCGAGGCCGAAGAGCGTGCCGCCGCCTACGCTGCCCAGGAAGCCGAGAAAAAGGCCCAGGCCTCCGCTGAAAAGGACGAAGCCTCTCGCGAGCAGGCCGCGGAAGCCGCTGCACGCGCCGCCGCACAGGCCGAGGCGCGTGAGAAAGCCGCCGCCGAATCCAAGGCACGCGCCGAAGAAGAAGCGGCCCGTGCCGCCGATCTGGATGCCCGTCGCCGCAAGGCCGAGGCCGAAGCTGCGGCCATTCGCTCCATGATGGCCACGCCCAAGAAGGCGGTCATGGTGGCCAAGAAGCCCGAGGAACCCAAGGCAGCGGTCAAGGCCACTGCGGGCGACGCCAAGAAGGGCACGCTGCACAAGCCTGCAGTGGGTAGCGGCGCGCGCGCGGGGGCCGCGGCCACTGCGGGTGCTGGCGCCCCCGGTGCGGGCAAGGAGGTCAAATCGGCCAAACTGTCTTCCAGCTGGGCGGGCGATCCGGCCAAGAAGAAGGAAATCAAGACCCGCGGCGACAGCAGTGGTGGCGTGGGCCGCAACAACTGGCGTGGTGGACCGCGTGGCCGTCGCGGCGACAGCCGCGATCACCGCGACGAGCACCAGCCAGCAGCGCCGGTGGAGGCGCGCATCATCGAAGTGCACGTGCCCGAAACCATTACCGTGGCCGAGCTGGCGCACAAGATGTCGATCAAGGCGTCCGAGGTCATCAAGGCGCTGATGAAGATGGGCCAGATGGTCACCATCAACCAGCCGCTGGACCAGGACACGGCCATGATCGTGGTGGAAGAACTGGGCCACAAGGCCTTGGTGGCTGCACTGGACGACCCGGAAGCCTTCACCGACGAAGATTCGGGCCAACAAGATGCCGAGCTGCTGCCACGCGCACCGGTCGTCACCGTCATGGGCCACGTGGACCATGGCAAGACCTCGCTGCTGGACTACATTCGCCGCGCCAAGGTGGCGACTGGCGAAGCGGGCGGCATCACGCAGCACATTGGTGCCTACCACGTGGAAACACCACGCGGCATGGTGTCGTTCCTCGATACCCCCGGTCACGAGGCCTTCACGGCCATGCGTGCCCGTGGTGCCCAGGCGACCGACATCGTGATTCTGGTGGTGGCTGCCGATGACGGCGTCATGCCCCAGACCAAGGAAGCCATCAAGCACGCCAAGGCGGCCAAGGTGCCGATCGTGGTGGCCATCACCAAGTCCGACAAGCCCGATGCCAACCCCGAGCGCGTCAAGCAGGAACTGGTGGTCGAAGACGTGGTGCCCGAGGAATACGGCGGCGATTCGCCCTTCGTGGCCGTGTCGTCCAAGACCGGCATGGGCATCGATGACCTGCTCGAGCAGGTCCTGCTGCAGGCCGAAGTGCTGGAGCTCAAGGCCCCGGTGGAATCCCTGGCCAAGGGCCTGGTGATCGAAGCGCAGCTCGACAAGGGCCGCGGCCCCGTGGCCACGGTGCTGGTGCAGTCCGGCACGCTCAAGGTGGGCGACGTGGTGCTGGCGGGTCAGACCTCGGGCCGCGTGCGCGCCATGCTCGACGAGAACGGCAAGCCCGCCAAGACCGCAGGCCCGTCGATTCCCGTGGAAATCCAGGGTCTGTCCGACGTGCCGCAGGCGGGTGACGAATTCATGGTGCTGTCCGACGAGCGCCGTGCGCGCGAAATCGCGACCTACCGCGCCGGCAAATTCCGCAACACCAAGCTGGCCAAGCAGCAGGCCGCCAAGCTGGAGAACGTGTTCAACGAGATGACTGCGGGCGAGGTGCAGACCCTGCCCATCATCATCAAGGCGGACGTGCAGGGTTCGCAGGAAGCGCTGGCCGCTTCGCTGCTCAAGCTCTCCACCGACGAGATCCGTGTGCAGCTGGTGTATGCCGGCGTGGGCGGCATCAGCGAGTCCGACATCAACCTGGCGATCGCCTCCAAGGCCATCGTGATCGGTTTCAACGTGCGTGCCGACGCGGGTGCCCGCAAACTGGCCGAGTCGAGCGACGTGGGCCTGCACTACTACAACATCATCTACGACGCCGTGGACGAGTTGAAGGCGGCGATGTCCGGCATGTTGGCGCCCGAGCAGCGCGAAGAGGCGATTGGTACGGCCGAGATCCGCACCGTGTTCGTGGCCTCCAAGATCGGCACGGTGGCGGGTTCGTACGTCACCTCCGGCCAGGTCACGCGCAACTGCAAGTTCCGCCTGCTGCGCGACAACGT
>DAIQRN010000191.1:0-5536 GCA_036786185.1 Acidovorax sp.
CGAGGGCATGGATGCCAGCCACTGGCCCGCCGTGATCGCCGTGGACGAGAGCTTTTATTTCAAACCCGACGCGGGCCAGCTGCTGGGCTCTCCGGCCAATGCCGACCCCACGCACCCGCACGATGTGGTGCCCGAGGAGCTGGACGTGGCCACCGGCATCTACCAGATCGAGGCCATGACCCAGTTCCAGATCCGCCGCCCGTCGCACACCTGGGCGGGGTTGCGCTCCTTTGTGCCCGACGGCGATCTGGTGATCGGCTGGGACAACCATGTGCCTGGCTTCTTCTGGCTGGCCGCGCAGGGCGGGTATGGCATTCAGAGCGCGGCGGGCGCCGCATGGCTGGCGCGGCAGCTGATTTGCCGCGAGCCACTGGCGGATGCGCTGGTGCGCGAGGGCGTGCAGGTGCAGGGCCTGTCGCCAGCGCGCCTGCGCTGACAAACGTGTGACGGCGGCGTGGCGGCGGCGTTACAGCGTCGTCACGGGTTGGGCAGCATGAAGGGGGCAAAGAACGCGGCCAGCGCAGCGTGGTCGCCCAGGGGGAGCACGTGGGCGACGTACTGGTCGGGGCGCACGATGACCAGGGCGCCCTGCGCGCGGTGGATGCCGCGCAGCTCATAGATGTCCCCGGTGCTGCCCGGGCTGCCTGCGCAAAAGACTTTTTCGTAGTCGTGCAGGCTGTGGCGGCCCTTGGCGGGCAGCAGCAGCGGGGGCAGGGCGTCCATGGAGATGTCACGGTGGCTTTGCGGGAAGATGGCGCGCAGGTCGAACACGGCGTCCACGTCCTGGCCCGCGCGGGTGTAGCGGCGCACGGGGGAGTCGGGCGATTCGGCAAGAAAGCGGCACAGGGCGCGCACGCCGGTCTGCTCGTCGCCCAGGTCGTTGGCGCCTGCAAACGCATACAGGCGCCAGCGGCCATCGGCCTTGCCCGCATGGCCCAGGTGCACGGGCTTGGCATCGCAGGCGCGCACCACGGGGGCGGAGTGAAAGCGCGTGCCAATCACAAAGCCCGTGGCCAGCTGCTGGTGCGTGGCCGGGCCGGTGATGACCGAGGGCTTGTAGTGCGTGCCCACGCCCGCCGTGAAGCGGCCGTGCTGCTCAAAGTATTTCTGGAACTCCTTGGGGTCCACGGCGCCGCTGCGGTCGCTGAACATGGTGGCCCATTCGCGGTCGAAGTCGATGAGCTGCTGCGCCACCACCTGGCGCTCGGCCGAGTAGGTGTGCAGCAGCTCGGGCACGCACTGCTGGCGCAGCACGGCGGCGAGCTTCCAGCCCAGGTTGAAGGTGTCCTGCATCGAGAAGTTCATGCCCTGGCCCGCCTTGGGGCTGTGGGTGTGGCAGGCGTCCCCGGCAATGAAGATGCGCGGCAGCGGCGCATCGGGGCCGTCGGCGGTCACGTCGTCGTACTTGTCGCAGATGCGCTGGCCGATCTCGTACACCGACCACCAGGGCACTTCCTTCACGTCGAGGGTGTAGGGGTGCAGCACGCGCTGGGCGCTGGCGATGAGCGTGTCGATGGTGATGTTGCGGCTGGCCACGCGCTCGTTTTCGTCCAGCTTGTCCATCTCGACATACAGGCGCACCAGGTGGCCGCCTTCGCGCGGGATGATCAGCACGTTGCCCTGGGCCGACTGGATGGCGACCTTGTAGCGGATGTCGGGAAAGTTGGTGGTGGCCAGCACGTCCATCACGCCCCAGGCATGGTTGGCCGAATCGCCCACCAGCTGGCGGCCGATGGCTTTGCGCACGCCGCTGCGCGCGCCGTCGCAGCCCACCACGTAGCGGGCGCGCACGGTTTCGGTCTGCCCAGCGTGGGCGGCGTCGGTACGTTCCAGCTGCACGGTGACGGGGTAGTCGGCGTTGGCGTGGTCCACGCTGGCATTGACAAAGCGGCGGCTGTAGTGGGGCTCCAGCCGGCTGGGCGCGTTGCGCATGGTCTCCAGGTAGAAGTCATGCACGCGTGCCTGGTTCAGCACGACGTGGGGGAACTCCGAGAGGCCGTCCTCCGTGTCCTGCACGCGGCCATGGCGGGCGATGTGGCCGGGCGCTTGCTCGTCGGGCTTCCAGAAGGTGACTTCGTTGATCCAGCAGGCCTCCTTGAGCACGCGCTCGCTGAAGTTGAAGGCCTCGAACATCTCCATGGTGCGGCAGGCAATGCCGTCGGCCTGGCCCAGCTGCAGCGGGGCGTCCTTGTGTTCGACGATGCAGGTGCGGATGTCGGCAAACGCCGCCAGCTGCGCGGCCAGCGTCAGCCCCGCCGGGCCGCAGCCGACGATGAGCACGTCCACCTGGGCCGGTACGGCATCGGGGTGCGGCAGTGCATGCTCAGACGCGTCGTGGACCAGGGGATCGCCGGGCTTGAAGCCGTTCAGGTGGAACTGCATGGGATGTCTCTTGAGGGTGGTTTATAAAATCAGCATTCATATTATCAGTATGCTGATGATGTGACAATGCCACAATCCGAGGCTGATTTCTGTCCCCCACTGTCCCGCGCCGTGCGCACCCACAACCCACCCGCCATGGCATCCGAACCCCAAAAACCATCCAACCGTACCGAACTGGCGCACATGCCGGGGCACGGCATCCGCCGCCTGCAGCAAACGGCGGTGGCGCTGTTCATGCAGGACGCCGAGGCCTCATCGCTCACGCCGGTGCAGTTTGCCGTGCTGCACACGCTGGTGGCCCAGCCGGGGATTGATCAGCGCACGCTGGCGCGCGAGGTGTCGTTTGACACATCCACCATCGGCAGCGTGGTGGACCGCCTGGAGGCGCGGGGGCTGGTGACGCGCAGCCTGTCAGACCTGGATCGGCGCGTGCGCCTGCTGCACCTGACGGCCGAGGGCGAGCAACTGGCGCACCGCGTGACGCCTGCCGTGCAGCGCGTGCAGGAGCGCATCCTGGAGCCGCTGTCGCCCACGGAGCGGCAGGATTTCATGCGCATGGTGGCGCGGGTGGTGGCCCACCATGGCGCGGCCGATGGGCGTGATGGCTTTTAAGCCAAATAGGGCTCCAGCGCTTTGTGGGTAAGCGCTGGCAGCTATTGATTCAGGAGTTTTTGCAAGGGCTTTTGAACCGTTGCCACTCAGGCAAAGGTGTTGACCTGCGTGCCCAGCGTGCCCGACGTTGCCAACTGCGGCTGGGGCAGGGCCTGCAGCAGGGTGGCGGTGGTGACCTCCTGCATGTCAATGGCTTTCTTGAGCACCGTGACGTTCACCGCGTCGGAGGTCTTGGCGCTGGCCAGTGCCGTGGCGGTGTTGACAATGCTGTTGGTGAGGGCGACGTCCATGGTGAATCCATGCGGTTTGATCCCCTGGCTTATCGGCATTCAGGCCCCTGATCTTGAGCAGTGTTACATCTGCCCGGGCCGCGTCCAGCCCACGCGCCCCTGGCCGCGGTCGTTGATGTGCTGCACAAAGGCGGCGGCCTGCGTCTCGGGCAGCCGGATCTGCAGGTGCACCAGCGAGCCGTGCTGCACATCCAGCAACTCGGCACCGGCAGACTCGACCTCGCGCCGCAAAAGGCCTTCCAGCGCGTAAGGCACCTGGCATTGCAGCGTGGCCATGCGCTGCAGGGCTATCTTGGGGGCGGTGAGCAGGGCCTGCGCCACCGCGTCGGTGTAGGCCCGCACCAGGCCGCCCGCGCCCAGCTTCACACCGCCGAAATAGCGCACCACGGTGGCCAGCACGCCTTCCAGGTCCTGGTGGCGCAGCACATCCAGCATGGGCCGGCCAGCCGTGCCGCCCGGCTCGCCGTCGTCCACCGCCGCCGATTGCCCGCCCGCCAGCAGCGCCCAGCAGATATGGGCAGCGCCGGGGTGCTGCTGCCACAAGGCATCGACATGGGCCTGCGCCGAGGCCCGGTCGGCCATCGGTTGCACGCAGCCGATGAAGCGGCTTTTCTTGATGACGAGTTCGCTGTGGGCAGGCGCGGCCAGGGTGTGGGGCATGGGGCGCTGAGTGTAGTGCGTGGTGAAGATCACACGGGCCCGGCCTGGCGCAGTGCGCGCGTGCGGCGCATGGCAGGGCTGCCCACAGGCCCTTGCCGCCGAGGGGTAAGCGCCGCCGGGGGGACAAGAATGCCCTGCGCCGGTAAAATTGCGGGCTACCCACCCCCCTGGCCAGCGTGCCACGGCGCCCCGCCCCAGGGCGCACGCTGCGGCTGACCCACCTTGCTCCATGAACGCCCCCGTTGACGTCTCCTTTTTCGCGCGCGCCGCAAAGCCCCTGACCAGCTACCGCCCGTACTGGGCCAAGCGCTTTGGCACGGCCCCGTTTTTGCCCATGAGCCGGGCCGAGATGGAGAAGCTGGGCTGGGACAGCTGCGACATCATTTTGGTGACGGGCGATGCCTATGTGGACCACCCCAGCTTCGGCATGGCCGTGATCGGCCGCGTGCTGGAGGCGCAGGGCTTTCGCGTGGGGATCATCGCCCAGCCCGACTGGCAGAGTGCCGAGCCGTTCAAGGCGCTGGGCAAGCCCAACCTGTTCTGGGGCGTGACGGCGGGCAACATGGATTCGATGATCAACCGGTACACCGCCGACCGGAAGATCCGCAGCGACGATGCCTACACCCCCGGCGACGTGGGCGGCAAGCGGCCCGACCGCGCCGCCATCGTCTATAGCCAGCGCTGCCGCGAGGCCTACAAGGACGTGCCCATCGTCCTGGGCGGCATCGAAGGCAGCCTGCGCCGCATTGCCCACTACGACTACTGGAGCGACAAGGTGCGCCGCTCCATCGTGGTGGACGCCAAGTGCGACCTGCTGTTGTACGGCAATGCCGAGCGCGCACTGGTCGATGTGGCCCACCGCCTGGCGGCGCGCGAGCCGATCGAAAAGATTACCGACGTGCGCGGCACCGCTTTTGTGCGCCGGCCCGATGACGAGTCCGGCAAGGGTTGGTTCGAGATCGACTCCAGCAGCGTGGACGAGCCCGGGCGCGTGGAAGCGCATGTGAACCCCTACATGACCACCAGCGAGCAGGCGGCCGCGCAAGGCGGCAGCTGCAGCAAGGAAGATGCTCCAAAATCAATAGCTGGTAGCGCTTGTGGGACGGGCGCTAGCGGCAAAAATGACCCTAATCCTGCCATCGCGCCCATCCAGTTCGTGGCCAACCCGGCGCTCAAGTCCAAGCTCAAGGTGCCCCCGCGCGACAGGAGCGTGATCCGCCTGCCCAGCTACGAGCAGGTGAAAAGCGACCCGGTGCTGTATGCCCACGCCAACCGCGTGCTGCACCTGGAAACCAACCCCGGCAACGCTCGCGCGCTGGTGCAGGCACACGGCGAGGGCGCCACGGCGCGCGATGTGTGGATCAACCCGCCCCCCATCCCGCTGACCACGGCCGAGATGGACTATGTGTTCGACCTGCCCTACGCCCGCAGCCCGCACCCCAGCTACGCGGACGAAAGCGGCAGCCACGACGGCGCTACCAAGATCCCGGCGTGGGAGATGATCCGCTTCAGCGTGAACATCATGCGCGGCTGCTTTGGCGGCTGCACCTTCTGCTCGATCACCGAGCACGAGGGCCGCATCATCCAGAGCC
>DAIQRN010000192.1:0-5526 GCA_036786185.1 Acidovorax sp.
GCCCTACGAGCCGCTCACCCAGGACGTGCTGGGCGTGCCCGTGCTCAAGGTGGTGATCCAGGTCGTGGCCGGGCGCAACATCGCCGTGCTGGTCGAGGCCGCCGTGCGCAACACCATCTTGCAACTGCGCGGTATTGATACCTACCAGGAATTCGTGGAGCGCCACCGCCGCGCCATGGAACGCGACACCGGTGGTTAAGTTGCTTCGTATTTGATAGCTGCTGACGCTTGACGGGTAAGCGCTGAAGGCGGTTTAGATCCCAATCCGCCAAAACTGGCACGCCCCAAAACCAGCGCTCCCGCGCAAGGGCCGCCCCGCCGCGCCGGGAGCGTCCCCCTTGGGGGGAAGGCGCCGAAGGCGACTCAGGGGGGCTTACTTTTTAGCGCAAGTCGCGCATTGGCCGTACAGGGCCATCGTGTGGTCATGCACCACCCAGCCCTTGGACTTGGCCACGGCCTGCTGGCGCTTTTCGATCTCGGCGTCGTAGAACTCTTCCACCTTGCCGCAGGCGGTGCAGATGAAGTGGTCGTGGTGCTGGCCTTCGTTGAGCTCGTACACCGCCTTGCCGCTCTCGAAATTGCTGCGGATCAGGATGCCCGCCTGCTCGAACTGCGTGAGCACGCGGTACACGGTGGCCAGGCCAATGTCCGAGCGCTCCTCCAGCAGCACGCGGAACACGTCTTCCGCCGTCATGTGGCGCTGGGCGCCTTTCTGGAAGATTTCCAGAATCTTCAGGCGTGGCAGCGTGGCCTTGAGTCCCGTGCTTTTGAGTTCGTCGATGTTGGTCATGGCATGGTCTTTCAGGGTGCTGCCCGGGCCGTGGGGGCAGGGGGGCTGCCGCTACAATGGGGCGATCATATCCTCAGCCCTTTTATCCATGCCCGTCAAAGCCCCATGCAGCGCCCGCCTGGGCCTGGTCCTCTTGATCGGTGCCAGCGCGGCCACCCTGGCCGGTTGCGGAAGCTTCAGCGGCGCCGGGTCCGGCCTTGCCAACCTCGTCAGGCCCTACAAGGCCGATGTCGTCCAGGGCAATTTCGTCTCGCGCGAACAGGTCGAGGCCCTGCAGCCCGGCATGAGCCGCCAGCAGGTCCGCGATATCCTGGGCACGCCGCTGATCACCAGCCTGTTCCATGCCGACCGCTGGGAATACGTGTTCACGATCAAGCGCCCCGGCGAGGACGCGCTGACCCGCAGGCTGACCGTGTTCTTCAAGGGCGACGTGCTGGACCACTCCGAGGGCGATGCCATGCCCTCTGAGACCGAGTTCGTGGCCTCGCTCAACAGCGGCGCGCGCAAAGGCAAGGTGCCCGTGCTGGAGGCCACCGAGGCGCAACTGGCCCGCTTCCCTGCGTCGCAGCGCCCGGACACCCTGCCCACGGCGGCCCCGCTGGAGCCTGCTTCCGTCAGCTATCCGCCGCTCGAAGCGCCTGCGCGCTGACACCGGCCATCCGCGGCGCATGGCAAGGCCTGCGCTGCACCAACGTTTACAGGGATTTTCATGACAGGGACCACTTCGCCAGCGGGCGCCACCTCTCCATGCCGCGTGGCCGTGGCCGGTGCATCCGGCCGCATGGGGCGCATGCTCATCGAGGCCATCCGTGACAGCGACGGCCTCGTGCTGGCGGGCGCGCTGGATGTGCCGTCCAGCCCCGGCATCGGTTCGGACGCCACGGCCTTTCTGGGCCATGCCAGCGGCGTGCCCATCACGGCCGACCTCGAAACCGGCCTGAAGAACGCCGACGTGCTCATCGACTTCACGCGCCCCGAGGGCACGCTGGCCCACCTGGCCGTGTGCAGCCGCCTGGGCGTGAAAGCCGTCATTGGCACCACGGGCTTTTCCGACGCGCAAAAGGCCGAGATCGCCGCATACGCAAAGAAAACCGCCATCGTGATGGCGCCCAACATGAGCGTGGGCGTCAACGTCACGCTCAAGCTGCTGCAAATGGCGGCCAAGGCCATGACCACGGGCTACGACATCGAGATCATCGAGGCCCACCACCGCCACAAGGTGGACGCGCCCTCGGGCACCGCGCTCAAGATGGGCGAGGTGATCGCCGAAGCCCTGGGCCGCGACCTCAAGGACTGCGCCGTCTATGCCCGCGAGGGCGTGACCGGCGAGCGCGACCCGTCCACCATCGGCTTTGCCACCATCCGCGGCGGCGACATCGTGGGCGACCACACCGTGCTGTTTGCCGGTGTGGGCGAGCGCATCGAGATCTCGCACAAGTCCTCCAACCGCGCCGGTTACGCGCAGGGCAGCCTGCGCGCCGTGCGGTTTCTGACCGCGCACAAGACCGGCATGTTCGACATGTTCGACGTGCTGAACTTGAGATGAAGCCCCCCCTCAGGCGCCTTGCGCCTTCCCCCGCTCCTGCGGGAGAGGGGCGCCCCCAGCGCGGGGGCGCTGGTTTTGGCCCTGCCAGTTTCAGGGTCTGCAGGTAGCGCGTAGCCCCGTGGAGCACTGAATGGATGCGTTTCACTGGTGGAGCCAGGGCGATGCGGTGACGCAGGGCACGGCCCTGCTGCTGCTGGCCATGTCGGTGGCCACCTGGGTCATCATCGTCTGGAAGCTGCGCCTCATGCGCCGCGCCAGCGCCGACGTGGCGCGCTGCACCGCCGCCTTCTGGCAGGCGCCGTCGCTGGATCTGGCGGCGCAGCGCCTGCAGGCGTTTGACCGCGAAGCGCTGGTCCTGCCGCTGGTGGCAGCCGCCAATTCCATAGCAAACACCGCACCCAACGGTTCGCTGGCCGCGCAGGGCAGCCTGTCGCAGCAGCTCACCCGTGTGCTGCGCGATGCCCTGCACGGGGTGTTGGGGCGCTTGCAGTTCGGCCAGGTGCTGCTGGCCACCGTGGGCGCCACGGCGCCTTTCGTGGGCCTGCTGGGCACGGTGTGGGGCATCTACCATGCGCTCACGGCCATGGCGGGGGGCGGGCAGATCACCATTGACCGCGTGGCGGGCCCGGTGGGCGAGGCGCTGGTCATGACGGCGGCCGGGCTGGCCGTCGCCATTCCGGCCGTGCTGGCCTACAACTGGTTTGGCCGCCTCATCGGGCGCATCGAGGCCGACCTGGAGGGGTTTGCCCTGGACCTGCGCGAGCTGCTGTCCGGCGCCCCCGTGGGCCGGTAGCGTGCCGCCATGGCCTTCGGACGCCTTGAACGCAGCACCGGGCCGCAGCCCATGAGCGACATCAACATGACGCCACTGGTGGACGTGATGCTGGTGCTGGTCGTCATCTTCATCCTGACCGCGCCGCTGCTGGCCAGCTCCATCCGGCTGGAGCTGCCGCGTGCCGAGGGCGCCACGCCGGGCCGCGCGCCGCAGTTTGTCACGCTGGTGGTCGATGGGGCCGGGCAGGCCTACCTGGAGGACCAGCCGCTGTCACAGGCGGCGCTGGCGCAGCGGCTGCGCCACATTGCCACCCAGAACCCGGACACCGAGGTGCAGCTGCGCGTGGACGCCGCCGTGCCCTACGGCCGCGTGGTGGAAGTGATGGGGGCGGCCAGCGCGGCGGGCCTGTCGCGCCTGGGCTTTGTGGCCGACCCGCCGCCCGCAGGGGCTGGCCAGGCTGCGGGCAATCAAAATTAGGAGCTGCTTGCGCTTGACTGGATTGATTTTCAGTATGTTTTATATCTGAAAACCAATAGGGATAAGCGCTACCAGCTCCTACTTTTGGAGCGTTGACGCCATCAACCCCTGGCGAATGTCCATGCCCGTCGGGCTTTGGTACAGGCCCAGGCCGAACTCCGGCAACAGGGCGATCAGGTGGTCGAAGATGTCCCCCTGGATGCGCTCGTACTCCACCCAGGCGGTGGTGGCCGTGAAGCAGTACAGCTCCACCGGCACGCCCTCGCCCGTGGGCTCCAGCGTACGCACGATGAGCAGCATGTCCTTGTGGATGCCGGGGTGCGCGCGCAGGTAAGCATCCACATACGCGCGAAAGGTGCCGATGTTCGTCAGGCGCCGCTGGTTGGCCGGCTCCGCCGCGTGGTCGCCCAGGCGCTCGCGCAGCGCTTCGTTGGTCTGCTGCACATCCTGCTTCTTGCCCGACAGATAGGGTTGCAGCAAGGCAATGCGCGCCAGGCGGTCGATCTCTTGCGGCGACAGAAAGCGCACCAGGTTCGCGTCCAGCCGCAGCATGCGCTTGATGCGCCGCCCGCCCGCGCTGTACATGCCGCGCCAGTTCTTGAAGCTCTCGCTCATCAGCCGCCACGTGGGGATGGTGGTGATGGTCTTGTCCCAGTTCTGCACCTTCACCGTGTGCAGCGCAATGTCCACCACGAAGCCATCCGCGCCCACCTGGGGCATCTCGATCCAGTCGCCCACGCGCAGCATGTCGTTGGACGCAATCTGCACGCCCGCTGTGAACGACAGGATGGTGTCCTTGAACACCAGCATCAGCACGGCGGACATCGCGCCCAGGCCCGACAGCAGAATCAGCGGTGAGCGGTCCACCAGCGCCGCCACGATCACCACTGTGCCGATGAACATCAGCACCAGCTTGCCCAGCTGCACGTAGCTCTTGATGGAGCGCGTGGCCGTGGGCGCGCCGTCGGGCGCGGCCTCGTGCTCCTGCAGCACCGCGTCGAGCAGGGCGGTGAGCGTGCGCACCACCTGCAGCACCGTCACCGCCACCGCCACATTGCGGATCACGCCCAGGGCCGCGGGGTGCAGGTGCGGCACGGCGGCAATGCCTGCCTGCACCACCACCGAGGGCACCACCTGCGCCAGGCGGCGCAGCACCTTGTTGTGCCAGACCACGCGCGCCCAACCCAGGTCCATGCGCTCGCGGATGCGCGGCACGGTGTGCAGCAGCACATACTGCGCCACGGCCTGCGCGCACCACGCCAGCAGCACCAGGCAGGCGACGCCGATGAGGGCCTGAAGTTCTGGGTCGAAAGAAGCAAACAGCGTGAAGAGACCCACGGTCAAGAAACTCCTGAAAATGAAGGCAGCGAGGGCCGATGCCGAACCCGCAGTGCCCCAAGGGCTGCGGAGGCACCGCGGTGGCGGGCTGCAGCAGGGCGACCCGCTGGCGTGGTGCCGGGGCCATGACACGCCCTAGAATCGGGCGTAGCCCCTATTGTGATGGCTGCGCCATGGCGCAGCCTTGAAAGCCCAGGTTCCATGCAAGACAAATACACCCCCCAGGACGTTGAACGCGCCGCCCACAGCGATTGGACCGCCCGCGACGCCTACCGCGTGACGGAAGACGCGAGCAAGAAGAAGTTCTATGCCTGCTCCATGCTGCCCTACCCCAGCGGCAAGCTGCACATGGGCCACGTGCGCAACTACACCATCAACGACATGCTCACGCGCTACCTGCGCATGAACGGCTACAACGTGCTCATGCCCATGGGCTGGGACGCCTTCGGCCTGCCCGCCGAGAACGCCGCGCTGAAGAACGGCGTGCCGCCTGCGAAGTGGACGTACGAGAACATCGCGTACATGAAAAAGCAGATGCAGGCCATGGGCCTGGCCATCGACTGGAGCCGCGAAGTCGCCACCTGCGACCCCGAGTACTAC
>DAIQRN010000193.1:0-5479 GCA_036786185.1 Acidovorax sp.
TCGCGCCACAGCAGCTCAAACCACAGCCAGTAGCTGCCATCGCTGGCACCGTGCTCGGCTTCAAACTGCCGCAGCTGTGCCAGGGCTTGGCGCGGCGAGAGCGCCCCTGTGGCCAGCCAGGGCGACCATTTGCTGGAGTAGTCCAGCCCCAGCAGATCGTTGCGCGTGCGTTTGTAGCTGTGCGGCAGTCCGCGCGCCAAATACTGGTGCAGGTGGGCCAGCGCGGCTGCTTCGCCGCCGTGCAGAGCGCCTTGCAGATAGGGGAAGGCGCTGCGTGCATCGGCGGCGGGTGGCGTTCCTGCCAACGCTGCCAGGGTCTGTGCTGAATCGTCCAGCCATGCGTTGGGCACACCCGGTGGCGCTGGGGGCAACGCGGCAGGTGGTGGCAGCGGCGCGGCGGGTTGCAGCCCTACCTGTTCAATCTGCTGGCGAAACGGCGTGAACACCGCAGGCAGACGCTGCACCGGCCAGGGCAGGTGCAGCGGGTGCAGCAGGCTGCTGTGCCACACGGTGCGCACCTGCAGGCCCGCGGCGCGCAGGGCGGCGACTTCGGCCTGCTCCTCGGGGGCGGCAATGTCTTCACAGACGATGGTGCTGGCACCGACGGCACGCGCCAGGGCAGGCAGGGCGCTGGTGGCGGGTTGATTCAAAATCAATAGCTGTATGCGCTTATCCAGTAAGCCTTTTAGTAGGTTTTGGATGGTGTTTGCCAGCCAGGCACGGCGGTGCGGGCCGATGCGGGCAAAGCCCCAGGCGGTGGTGGCTTGCACATCGGGCAGGCAGACCACGGGCAACAGGTGCTGCGCGCCCAGCTGGCAGGCGGCGTGCAGCGCGCTCTGGTCGTGCAGGCGCAGGTCGTTGCGAAACCAGAACAGCACCGTGCTCATGGCTGGGCTCCGGCACTGCCAGCCGTGGGGGTGGCACTACGCTGGCGGCGGCAGCGCTCGGAGCAGTACTTCACCTCGTCCCACACCTTGGCCCATTTTTTGCGCCAGGTGAAGGGGCGGCCGCAGCACTGGCAGGGCTTTTCGGGCAGGTAGGGTTTGCGGTGCATGGGGGGCGTCCTGTGTCCTGGGGCGTGATTTATGCCGTGCGCGTTGCCAGCGTGGTGTGTACGCGCTGGGCCAGATGGCGGCCACTGAGCCAGGCGCCTTCTACGGTGCCGTTGTGCAGCCAGTCGCCGCACAGGCCCAGCCCGGTCTCTGGCTGCCACCAGCCATCCACATTCAGCGGCGGTGCGGTGTCGGCATACAGCCAGCGGTGGGCGGTGGCCTGCACGCTGGCCGGATCGGGGCCGCCCAGCTGGGCAAACGCCTGCAGCAGGGCACTGGTGACGGCGGTGGCAGCATCGTGTACGTGCGCCTCGCTCCAGGCGTGGCTGGCGTGCAGCAGCCAGGTTTCGGGGCCGCTGCGCCCGGGTTTGCTGCTGTCGCGTGCGATCCAGCGCAGGGGGCTGTGCTCGACAAAGCAGCCATCCACGGGCAGGGGCACCGGCTGCGGGCAGCGCACCATGACCGACCAGCAGGCACGCATGGGGGCGCTGCGTGCCAGGGTGGCGGCCTCGGGGGTGACCGCCTCCAGCAGGGGCGCAGCCTGGGGCGCAGGCACGGCCAGCAGCACGGCTTGGTAGCGCTGCGCTTCGGGGCCGTGCTCGGGGCTGTGCAGCTGCCAGCCAGCGCCTGCGGGGGCTTGCAGCGGTTGCACGGTGGTTTGCCACTGAAAGCGCACGGGCTGGGGCAGCTGCTCCATGTGGCGCACCAGGTGCGCGGCGGGCGAGGTCATGCGCGGGGTGCCGACAAAGCGCTGCAAGGCGCTGTCGTGCAGCACAAAGCGTTGGCCATCGTGCGTGCCGATGCGGCCTTGCCACAGCGCGGCTGCGCCGGCGTGCTCCCACTCGGCCACCTGGGCGCGAAAGTGCGTATCCCGCGCGGTGAAGTACTGGGCGCCGTGGTCGCACTGCCACTCGGTGCTGGCATCGCTGCTGCGGCGCGTGCTCATGCGCCCCGAAGGGCCACGGCTTTTGTCAAACACGTGCACGCGGTGGCCCGCCTGGGCCAGAAACTGCGCACACGTCAGCCCGGCCAGGCCTGCGCCCACGATGGCAATCGGCAGGCCCGCTGGGGGGAGGGAGTGGGTCACGGTTGTGGTCATGGTGGTGGTCATGGCTGTGGGGTTAGCGGGCATCCGCAGGGTCGGTGCGCGTGTGCGTCACCCAGATGAAGGCCTCGGTGTTTACGCCCAGGGCCTGGGCACGTTGCACGATGGCGGCTTGGGTGTTGGGGCTCAGGGTCTTGTCGCGCGCCAAAATCCAGGCGTAGCTGGTATCAGGCCCCAGCACCAAGGCCCAGCGGTAATCGGGGTCGAGTGCAGCCACGTGGTAACCGCCATAAAACGGGCCAAAAAACGACACCTTGAGCGAGCCGGTGGTGGGCGCGCCCGTGAACAGGGCTTTGCCCACGGCTTCACTCCAGCGATTTTGTTTGGTGTGAAAGCCACGATTGACCACGCGCACGCTGCCGTCGGCCTGGGGTGTGTAGAAGGCGGATACATCGCTCATGCCACGTTCGAACGCGTGGTCCAGCCGCGCAATCTCGTACCAACGACCCTGGTAGCGCTCCAGCGAAAACGGCGTGACCGCCGTCACCCCTGCGGGCGGCGTGGTGCTGCCACAGCCCGCCAGCAGGGCCAGGGCCAACGCCAGCAGGGGCCGCCTGGGGCACCACGCCAGCCAGGGCCGCGTTTGCTTGCGCGGCGGGGCCAGAGGGGCGAGGGCAAAGGGGGCAGGGGGGTGCGCAGTGGCCATGGTGGTCTCCTGGGTCAAACGGAAGAATGGGTACTGCGCCACTGCAGAACCAGGGGCTTGAGCGCCGACAGTGGCAGCGTGGCGGTGATGCCTTCCAGCGGCTTGTGGTACAGCGCGGGGCAGGAGCCGCCCACCCACAGCGCAATCCGGGAGGGCAGCTGCGCGCGCAGCTCGCGCAGGTTGGCCAGCACCACGGGGCCGTTTTGCGCGGCGGAAAAACTCAGCAGCACCACATCCACCCGGTGCGCTTGGGCGGCCTGCACCACGTCCAGCAAAGGCGTTTGGGTGCCCAGGGACACACAGGTGCAGCCCTCCAGCACCAGCATCGCCTCCACCATCAGTAGGCCCAGGCCATGCAGCTCTTGCGGCAAGGTGGTGAGCAGCACTTTGGGCCCCAAGGCCGGGGGCGAACCATGCAGCGGAGCGAGCGAGGCAATCGCCTGGCGCAGCACGCCGGTGATGACCTCGGTGTACAGGTGTTCTTCAAAAATTTCAAACCGCCCCTGCCCCTGCGCTGGCCGCCCACCGGCCCCACATTGGCTTTGGCCATGTGTGGCACACCCGGCTGCGCCCACGCCGCCACCGCTTTATCGTGCCAACATTTTTTCTGCTGCTGCCCATGCGCACGCTGCGCGCGCAACCCGAAGCGGCAGGCGTGCTGGCACTGAACCGGCGCGGTGCGCTGGCCTTTCGCGATGCCGACCACGGCGATGGCCGCAGCCCCGCGCAAGGCGGTGCCCTGGCCTGGCTGGAAGCGCTGCTGCACAGCGAGGGCATCGACGGTGTGGATGGGGAAATCTGGCTGCATTGCTACCCACGCGTGCTGGGCTACAGCTTTAAGCCCGTGAGTTTTTGGTACTGCCACCGCGCCGATGGCAGCCTGCGCGCCATCGTGGCCGAGGTGAACAACACTTTTGGCGAGCGCCATGCCTACCTGCTCGATGCCCCGCAGTACGGCCAGGAGCTGCGCGCGCACAAGGTGTTCCATGTATCGCCGTTTTGCCCGGTGGAGGGCGGCTACCGCTTTGAGTTCAAGCGCAGCGGTGCCCAGGGACTGCACTCCACACGGGTGCGCATCGACTTTGACGATGCCCAAGGCCCGCTAGTACTCACCGGCGTGGCTGGGCGCTTGCAGCCGCTGGATGCGGCCAGCCGCCGCCGCGCACTGTGGCATTACCCCTTACTCACGCTGGGCGTGATCGCCCGCATCCATTGGCACGCGCTGCTGCTGTGGGCCAAGCGCGCGCCCGTCCAGCCTGTGACCCGATCTTCCACGTCTTCCACGCCTTCCACGCCTTCCACGCCTTCCACGCCTTCCACGCCTTCCAAGCCGAGCCTTTGACCATGAACACCACTACCGCCTCACCGTCTGCGCTCCCACTGACTGCCGATATGCCCGCTGCGGCACGCCAGGGCCTGCGCCTGTTGCAACGCCTGCAGCACGGCACGCTGCACTTGGAACTGCCCGATGGCAAGGTCTTGCAGCTGGGCCGTGGCCAGCACCCACACGCCAGCATGCGTTTGCACAACTGGCGGGTGTTTGCTGCAGTGCTGCGCTCGGGCGACATTGGCCTGGCCGAGGGCTATATCGCCCAAGACTGGAGCACCCCCCACCTGGCCGACCTGCTGCGCCTGCTGATGGCCAACCGCGACGCGCTCGAATCGCTGGTCTATGGCGGCTGGTGGGGGCGGCTGGCCTACCGCCTGCGCCACCTGCTCAACCGCAACACCCGCGCGGGCAGCCGCCGCAACATCCACGCCCACTACGACCTGGGCAACGATTTCTACAAGCTCTGGCTTGACCCGAGCATGAATTACTCCAGCGCCTGGTTCCAGGGCGATTTGCAGGGTGACCTGACCGAGGCCCAGCACGCCAAAGTGCGCCGCGCCCTGCACAGCGCCGGTGTGCAGCCTGGCCAGCGCGTGCTGGAAATTGGCTGTGGCTGGGGCGCGCTGGCCGAAATGGCAGCCGGTGAGTTTCAGGCCCAGGTGACGGGCGTGACACTGTCCACCGAACAGCTGGCCTGGGGCCAGCAGCGCATGCAGGCGGCCGGTGTGGCCCCCCAGGTGGATTTGCGCCTGCAGGACTACCTCGATATTCAAGATGCCCCGTTCGATGCCATTTGCTCGATTGAGATGGTCGAGGCCGTGGGCCAAGCCTATTGGCCCAGCTACTTTGGCAGCGTGGCGCGTTTGCTGAAACCAGGCGGGCGCGCGTGCATCCAGAGCATCGTGATTGACGACGCGCTGTTCGAGCGCTACGTGCAGGGCACTGATTTCATCCAGCAGTACATCTTTCCGGGCGGTTGCCTGCCCAGCCCGTCGCGCATTCGTGCGGCTGCCCAAGCGGCGGGCTTGCGTGTGGTGGAGGAGTTTGCCTTTGGCTACGACTACGCCGAAACCCTGCGCCGCTGGCACCAGCGTTTCATCCAGCAGCGCGCCCAAGTACAAGCGCAGGGCTTTGACGAACGCTTCCAACGCACCTGGGAGTTTTATCTGGCGTACTGTGAAGCGGCCTTTGATGCACGCAGTATTGACGTGGTGCAGTACACCTTGATCAAAGATGGAGAGCGCCCAGCATCCAGCGGCACATTGCTATAGATTTGAGTACTTTTCAGTCTGCTTTCGCCCAACTTTTCTCCCTAGGAGTTCTCCATGCTTTTTTCTCGTATGACC
>DAIQRN010000194.1:0-5468 GCA_036786185.1 Acidovorax sp.
TCACCACCCGCCCGGACCTGCACCAACGCCCCTTCAGCGTGCAAACGCCACAGGGCAGCGTGCTGGCGCTGGGCACACAGTTCACCGTGCAGGTGCTGGACGCCCAGCACACCCGCGTGGCGGTGCAAGAAAAATCGGTGCGCGTGCAGCCCACCCATGGCGAGGCGCGCCTGCTGGTGGCCGGGCAGCAGATGGATTTTTCGTCCACCGAAGCCCTGCCCCCTCAACCGGCCCATCTGGCGCAGGCCAGCTGGCGCGACGGCGGGCTGGTCGCCCTGGACATGCCGCTGGCCGAGCTGGTGCAAGAGCTGGCCCGCTACCGCCCCGGCTATCTGGGCTGCGCGCCCGAAGTGGCCCACCTGCAGGTGTCTGGCGCTTTTACGCTGGACAACACCGACCGAGCGCTGGCCGCCCTGGCCGCCAGCTTTGCCGTGCAGGTGCACTACCGCACGCGCTACTGGGTGCGGGTGGAGGCTGCATGAAGGGCCCGAGGGCCCGAGGGCCTGAGCCCAACGCCCCTTGCCACCGCCCTGCCCGCCTCAAAAAACTATCAAATTGATAGCTGCCCGCGCTTTACCCATAAGCGCTAGGTGCCTAAATGGCTTATCAATTGGGCACACGCTGCCTGAATTTTTTCCGCAAATTTGTAACAACCTTTGCATGATCGGCGCGCCTCGTTCGGCATACCAGTGAAGCGAATTTTTTCCATCCCACCGAACCGAGGAAGCTCCATGTCCCGCACCCGAATGAACGGCGGCCGCGCCGATCACCCCCAATTTGACCTGCACCCCCTGGCCCGTGCCGCCCGCATTGCGGCGCTGAGCGCCGCTGCACTGCTCACGCCGCTGGCTTACGCACAGGGCACGGCCACCACCGCACCGGCCACGGCCGCCAAGTCCTTTGCGATTGAGGCAGGCCCCCTGGCCCAGGTGCTGGCGCAGTACGCACACGCTGCCGGTGTGACCCTGGCCTTTGACGCCGCGCAGCTGGGCGGTGCCCGCTCTGGCGGACTGCAAGGCAGCTATGGCGTGGACGCAGGTTTTGCCAAGGCGCTGGAGGGCACCGGCTGGCGCGCCGTGCGCGAGGCCAACGGCGCCTATGTGCTGCGCGCCGCGGCTGCGCCCGTGCAAAAGGCAGCGCTGGCCGAGGTGGTGGTGTCGGAAGAGGCCGAGGCCATTGGCGGCCTGCAAAAGACCTATTCGGGCGGCCAACTGGCGCGTGGGGGCGACCTGGGCATGCTGGGCAAGACCGACTTGATGAACGTGCCGTTCAGCACCACCAACTACACCTCGGAGCTGATCGAAAACCAGCAGGCCCAAAGCGTGTCGGACGTGGTGATGAACGACGCATCGGTGCGCCCCCTGGCCGCACGCGGCAGCTTCGGTGACGAGTTCCAGATTCGTGGCCTCACCCTGCCCAACGGCGACCTCGCCATCAACGGCCTGTATGGGCTGGCCCCCTCCACCCGCATTCCGCTGGAATCCATCGAGCGTGTGGAGGTGCTCAAAGGCCCGGGGGCGCTGACCAACGGCGTGGGCCCGAGCGGCAGCGTGGGCGGCAGCATCAACACCGTGCTCAAGCGCGCAGGCGATGTGCCGCTTACGCGCGTCACCACCACATTCATGAGCCAAGCCAACCTGGCCGCACATCTGGACGTGGGCCGCCGCTTTGGCGAAGACAACCAGTGGGGGGTGCGCGTCAACGGCCTGGTGCGCGGCGGCGAGGGCACCATTGACGAGGGCAAGCAGAACCTGAACCTGGGCTCGGTGGCGCTGGACTACGCAGGCGCACGCACCCGCTGGTCGCTGGACGCCATGGCCACGCGCGGCCAGACCGACAACTTCCGCAACCACATCACCCTGCCAGCCGCTGTCGCCATTCCTGCCGTGCCCGACACGCGCACGGCCTGGTACCCAGGCACCCAGTTGAAAGACAACTTCAAACTGATGACGTCGCGCCTGGAGCATGACCTCACCGACAGCACCACCCTCGATGGCGGCGTGGGCTGGTCCAAGCTGGACTACATGCAGGACTTTCCTGGCGGCTCGGGGCTGAACGCGGCGGGCGACTTCACCGTGCGCAATGCGTGGTACGACCAGTACACCGACTCCAAGGCCGCCGACGCAGGCCTTCGCACCCGCTTCACGACGGGCTCCGTCAAGCACACCGTGGCGGTGGGCGTGAACTACATGGAGCAGGAGACGGGCTACTTCTACGCCACCGGATCATCCGCAGCGTCCAACCTCTACAACCCGGTGCCTGCCCCGGCCATGACGGGCGTGCGCGGAGCACCCGCCAAGAGCGTGGAGAACCTCCAGCACAGCGTGGCCATCGCCGACACCATGGGTTTTCTGGACGGGCGCCTGCTGCTCACGCTGGGGCTGCGCAGGCAGACCATGGACTACCAGGGCTTCAACGTGACCACGGGCGCGTCCACCAGCCAGTACAAGGCCAGCAGCACCACACCGCTGGCGGGGGTGGTCTTCAAGCCCGCCAAAAACACATCGATTTACGCCAACTACACCGCAGGCCTTTCGCGCGGCAGCAAGGTGTCGGAAACAGCCACCCCGCCCTATGACAATGCAGGCGAAACCATTCCGCCCTTCAAGTCCAAGCAGATCGAAGTGGGCGTGAAGGTGGACTGGGGCCGCATCACGACGCAGGCCGCCATCTACCAAATCAAACGGCCCAGCGCCTACGCTACGCCGTCGGCGGTAGACCCCAGCATGAACCACTACAGCTACGACGGCGAGCAGCGCAACCGCGGGCTGGAACTGACAGCCTACGGCGAGCTGCAACGCGGCCTGCGCCTGATGGCCAGCACCGCGTTCACCAGCGCCAAGCTCACCCGCACCCAGGGTGGCGTGAACCAGGGCAACACAGCCACCGGCGTGCCCAAAATCAACTACAACCTGGGGCTGGACTGGGACACGCCCTGGGTGCAGGGCCTGAGCCTCAATGGCCGCGTTGTCAGCTCGTCCTCCGTGTACCGCGACGTGGCCAACACGCTGAGCACATCCGGCTGGACACGGCTGGACCTGGGCGCGCGCTACGCCACCAAACTGGCGGGCAAGGCGGTGGTGTTCCGCGCCAACCTGGAGAACGTGACCGACAAGGCCTACTGGATCACCGGCCTCAACAGCTATTCGACCACCGGGTTGCCACGCACACTGACCGTGTCGGCACAGGTCGATTTCTGAGAGCCGCCCCTTGCCCGCACTGCGAAAAACGCGCACATAGCGTGCGGGCCCTGCGGGGGCAATGCGAACGCTTCTGATCCCTGTGCGCATGCAGACTGGCGCACAGGGGTTATCACGCAAAAAAACCCAGAAACCGGCTGTGCGAGCGCGATACTCTCCCCTTCAAAAAACACAAAAAGAAGGACGTACCGCCATGCAAGGCAACCCACAAGTCATCGAATATTTCAAGAACCTGCTGCGCGGCGAATTGGCGGCGCGTGACCAGTATTTCATCCACTCGCGCATCTACGAAGACCAGGGCCTGGTGAAGATGTACACCCGCCTGGACCACGAAATGCAGGAAGAAACCCAGCACGCCGACGCGCTGCTGCGCCGCATCCTCTTTTTGGGCGGCATGCCCGACATGCGCCCCAACCCCTTCACCCCCGGCACCACGGTGGTGGAAATGCTGCAAAAAGACCTGGCCGTGGAATACGAAGTGCGCGATGCCCTGCAAAAAGGCATGGCACTGTGCGAGAGCGTGCGCGACTACGTGAGCCGCGACCTGCTGCTGGCCCAACTGCGCGACACCGAGGAAGACCACGCCTACTGGCTGGAAAAGCAACTGGGTCTGATCGAAAAAATGGGCCTGCCGAACTACCTGCAAAGCCAGTCGCAAGCTGCGGCGTGAACGGTCTGAGCCAAGGGCACCCGCTCACTTCGCAATATTTGATCAAATCAAGCTCTAGCGCTCTCCAATCAAGCGCAAGCAGCTATTAAATCAATAGCATAACCATCAAAAAGGCCGCCAAGCATCACTGCTTGGCGGCCTTTTGCATGGGGTCAGTGCATCCAACCAAGCCACCCCAGGTGCGCCGCAGCGCGGGTGGCGATGGCCAGGGCTTATGACTGCTGAGAGGGAGCCTCTCAGTCGTCCAGCAATGACAAATCGCGCACGGCGCCCTTGTCGGCCGACATGACCAGCTTGGCGTAAGCCTTGAGCGCGGCAGACACCTTGCGAGGGCGTGGCTGCGCGGGCTTCCAGCCCTTGGCGTCTTGCTCTGCACGGCGCTGGGCCAGTTCTTCGTCAGACACCAGCACGTTGATGCTGCGGTTGGGGATGTCGATGCGGATGCGGTCGCCATTGCGCACCAAGCCAATCGCGCCGCCAGCAGCGGCTTCGGGCGAGGCGTGGCCGATGGACAGGCCCGAGGTGCCGCCCGAAAAGCGGCCATCGGTCAGCAGCGCGCAGGCTTTGCCCAGGCCCTTGGACTTGATGTAGCTGGTGGGGTACAGCATCTCTTGCATGCCGGGGCCGCCCTTGGGGCCCTCGTAGCGCACGATGACCACATCGCCTGCCTTGACCTTGTCGGCCAGGATGTTGGCCACGGCTTCGTCCTGCGACTCGACCACATGGGCGGGGCCTTCAAACACCAGCAGGCTGTCGTCCACGCCTGCGGTCTTGACCACGCAGCCGTTGACGGCGATGTTGCCGGTCAGCACCGCCAGGCCGCCCTCCTTGGAGAAAGCGTGCTCGTAGGCGCGGATGCAGCCTTCGGCGCGGTCTTCGTCCAGGCTGGGCCAGCGGGTGCTTTGGCTGAAAGCCACTTGCGTGGGGATGCCAGCGGGGCCGGCCATGTAGAAGGTTTTGACGGCGTCGGACGGGTTGCGCTTGATGTCCCACGCGTCCAGCGCTTCCTTGAGCGTTTTGGTGTGCACGGTGGGCACATCGGTGTGCAGCTTGCCCGCACGGTCCAGCTCGCCCAGGATGCCGTAGATGCCGCCTGCGCGGTGCACGTCTTCGATGTGGTACTTGTTGGTGTTGGGCGCCACCTTGCACAGCTGGGGCACATCGCGCGAAATGCGGTCAATGTCGGCCATGGTGAAGTCGATCTCGGCTTCTTGCGCAATGGCCAGGATGTGCAGGATGGTGTTGGTGGAGCCGCCCATGGCGATGTCCAGCGTCATGGCGTTCTCAAAGGCCTTGAAGCCCATGGAGCGCGGCAGCACGGTGGTGTCTTCTTCTTCGTAGTAGCGCTTGCACAGCTCTACCGCCAGACGGCCAGCGCGCTTGAAGAGTTGCTCGCGGTCGGCGTGCGTGGCCACCACGGTACCGTTGCCGGGCAGCGACAGGCCCAGGGCTTCGGTCAGGCAGTTCATCGAGTTGGCGGTGAACATGCCCGAGCAGGAACCGCAGGTGGGGCAGGCAGAGCGCTCGACCTCGGCCACGTCGGCATCGCTCACCTTGTCGTCGGCGGCCATCACCATGGCGTCGATCAGGTCGAGCTT
>DAIQRN010000195.1:0-5464 GCA_036786185.1 Acidovorax sp.
GCGCCAGCTGCAGCTGCACGGCCACGGCCAGCGCCAGCCCCAGCGCCAGCATGCCCAGCGCCAGCAGCAGCATGCGGGTAAAGCGCTGCAGGGGCTCGGCCACCAGCGCCTTGTCGGCCGCCACCGCCAGGCGCAGCGGCGGCGCATCGTCGTCGGGCAGTTGCAGGGTGCGCGCCACGGCCAGCAGTTCGTGGCCCTGGGCGCCGCGCAGCGCCAGCACCTGGTCGCCCTGCGTGGCATCCTCGGTCAGTGGCAGTGCCAGGGTCTGGTCCCACAGCGAACGGGAACGCGCCAGCGCCGCCTGGGGCTGCGGGCCCAGGCGGTCGATCTGCCAGTACAGGCCCGACAGGGGCTGGTTCAGCCGCGCATCGCCCGCCATGGGCGCCAGGCGCACGCGCGCATCCGGGCCCCAATCCACCGCGCCGCTGAGGTGGTCGAGCTGCATCACCAGTTGCGCCTGCAGCTGCTGGGTGATGTGGTCCTGGAACAGCGCGCGCAACCCCCAGCCCGCCAGCGCAATGCTGAGCAGCATCCAGGCCAGCGTGCCCGCCAGCAAGCGCAGACGCAGCGAGCCGCCGCTGACTGGGTCTGGCGGTGGCGCGGCGTTCATGGGGTGGCGCTGGCGTCCACCAGCCGGTAGCCCAGGCCGCGCACGGTCTCGATGCTGCCGGGCGGCAGCTTCTTGCGCAGGCGGCCCACGAAGACCTCAATGGTGTTGGAGTCACGGTCGCTGCCCTCTGCGTAGATGTGCTCCGACAGCTCGGTGCGCGACAGCACCTCGCCCTTGCGCTGCATGAGCTGTGTCAGCAGCTTGAATTCGTGGCTGGTGAGCGTGAGCGGCTGGCCGTCCACCAGCGCGCGCGCCTGGCGTGTGTCGAGCCAGATGGTGCCGCACTGCCACTGTGCGCTGGCGTGATCACTCCGGCGGCGCAGCAGCGCGCGCAGGCGCGCCTGCAGCTCCTCCATGTGGAAGGGCTTGGCCAGGTAGTCGTCGGCACCCGCGTCGATGCCCGCCACTTTCTCCTGCCAGGCGCTGCGCGCGGTGAGGATGAGCACCGGCATGTTGCGCCCCGCCGTGCGCCAGCGCCGCAGCACGGACAGGCCGTCGAGCACGGGCAGGCCCAGGTCAAGCACCACGGCGTCAAAGTCCTCGACCTCGCCCAGGTAGTGCGCCTGGGCGCCGTCGGCCACGCTGTCCACGGTGTGCCCTGCGGCGGCGATGGCCTGCGCCAGCTGGGCGCGCAGCACGGGTTCGTCTTCCACGACAAGAATGCGCATCCGCTCACGGCCCTTTGCGTTTGATTTTCAGCACCCTGCCATCCACGGCATCGACCTTGAGCTTGACCAGGCGCCCATCGCGCTGCAGCAGGCGGATTTCGTAGATGAAGCGGCCATCGTCTTGCTCGAACTCCACCTTCAGCGCCTGGCCCTGGTACTCGCGCTCGACGCGGTCGAGCACGGTGCGCAATGGCAGCACCTGCCCCTGCTCCAGCGCCTGGCGCGCACGGTCGTGGTCATGGCCACCCTCGTCGGCATGCAGGGCCGGACCCGCGCCCAGGGCGCAGGCCACCACCAAGGCCGACCCGGCCAGGCGGTGCAAACGGGGGACAACACGGAGGGACATGGCCGACTTTTATACCCCCGCCCGCCTGAACGCCACATGAACGGGGCCTTCAGCATCGATTCAGGGAGGTTTTTTGAGAATGCGGCACAGGCCAGGCACGGTGCCCGGCCTTCCACAGGAGCCACCATCATGCACACCATCACACGCCATTCCATTCTTGCACTCGCCATGGGCGCAGCCCTCACGCTGGGCATCGCCCAGGCGCAGACGCAGACGCCGCCCCCCGCCAACGCACCGCAGCTCACCGTGCGCGACATCTACGACCGCGTGGAGGCCGCGGGCTACCGCAACATCCGCGAGATCGAGCACGAGCACGGGCGCTATGAAGTGAAGGCGCAGAACGCCCAGGGCGCGCACGTCAAGCTGTACGTGAACGCCACCAGCGGGGCCGTGGAACGCACCCGCACGCGGGACTGACCGCCACACCGCCCACACCGCACCC
The DNA here is from genome assembly GCA_036786185.1 of Acidovorax sp. GTDB lineage: Bacteria > Pseudomonadota > Gammaproteobacteria > Burkholderiales > Burkholderiaceae_C > Acidovorax. The sequence continues at coordinate 2,067 of DAIQRN010000195.1, forward strand.
TGCACCCACAAGAAAAGAGGACCCCATGCGCATCAAAGCGGCACTCGGCATCTGGCTGCTGGCCATCACCCTGGCGTGGATGGCCGTGGCACCCCCTGACCTGGGCCTGTGGCCGCTGGTGGATGCCCAGGGAACGGCTTCGGGCTGGTGGCAGCTGCGCCAGCATGTGCTGTACCTCTCGGGGCTGTGGAGCATCGGCCTGATGTGCCTGGTCATGCTGCTGGCGCTGCGCCTGCCCTGGGTGGAGAGGCCACTGGGCGGCATGGACCAGGTTTACCGCCTGCACAAATGGGCGGGCATCGGCGCAGCGATCACCGCCATCCTGCACTGGGGTGCCAAGGAGTCGAGCGGCTGGATCCGCGCCCTGTGGGGCCGCGCGGGCAGGCCCGCGCGCGATGCCGTGCTGCCCTGGCTCACCGACACCCGGGGCGTTGCCAAGGACCTGGGCGAGTGGGCCTTCTACCTGCTGCTGGCCCTGGTGGTCCTCACGCTGCTGACCCGGCTGCTGTCTTACCGGCCGTGGCAGCTGTTGCACCGCGCCATGCCACTGCTGTTCCTGGCGCTGGTATTTCACACGGTGGCGCTGATGCCGCTGGGCTTCTGGGCCCTGCCGCTGGGTCTGCTCATGGGGGCGCTGCTGGCGCTGGGCAGCCTGGCGGCCCTCTGGTCGCTGGCGGGCCGGATAGGCCGGTCACGCACCCACGGGGGACGCATCCATGCCGTGCGCGTTCTAGGCAGCGGCGCGGCGGCGCCCATCGAGGTGATCTGCGCGCTGCCCGCCAGCTGGCCGGGCCACCGCGCCGGGCAATTCGCCTTTGTGCGTTTCGACCATGGCGAAGGCGCCCACCCCTTCACCATCGCCAGCGCGCCCGGCGCCCTGGGCACCAGCGACCAGGGCGAACCCCTGCTGCGCCTGGTCATCAAGCCCCTGGGGGACTACACCCGCACCCTGGGCCACCGCCTGCAAACTGGCCAGCGCGTGGACATCGAAGGCCCCTATGGGCGCTTCGATGGCCGGGGCCATGGCCGGCGCCAGCAGGTCTGGGTGGCGGGCGGCGTGGGCATCACGCCCTTCCTGGCGCTGCTGGAGGCGCGCCAGCCCGGTGCCGCGCCCGCACGCGGCGGCCTGCGCCCCGTGCACATGCACTACTGCACGCGCGACGCCACTGCCGACCCGCTGCTGCCCCGCCTGCGCACGCTGTGCGCGCAAGCCCAGCCGCCGGTCACCCTCACGGTGCATGACGAGGCCCAAGGCCAGCGCCTGCGGCCCCAGGACCTGGAAGCCATCCCCGGCCCGCTGGACCTGTGGTTCTGCGGCCCCCAGGGGCTGGGCGATGCGCTGCACGCCCATGCCAGCGGCCCGCGCCCATGGCGCCTGCACCGCGAATCGTTTGCCATGCGCTAAGGGACCTGGGCGCGCGGGCTCACCGGGCGCGCAGCAGCTCGCCCACTTCCAGCAGCACCAGCTCGTTGTCGTCCGCCTTGTTCGGATCGCGGCTGCTGCTGAACGGCAGGTTGTTGTCGTTGCCCACCACGATGTGCGTGCCGTCCACCACGTCCACGTTCTCGATGGTGAAGAACGGGAAGGTCAGCACGCCGTTGTTCAGCGGCTTCTTCGCCAGGCGCTGGGGGTCCTGGATGTTCATGAGGTCGATGTAGCCGATCTTGCGGATCTCGCCGCCCACATTGGCATCGCTCATCTCGATCTTGTACACGCGCTTGAACTTGGCCAGGTCGTGGAAGCAGTCGGTGCGCTTTTGGTCTGCGGGGCAGGCCTTGTCGGCCGTGCCTTCGCCGTTGTCGCGCTCGATGATCAGGCCCGTTCTGCCGTCGATCATGTTGAAGTCGCCAATCGCGTGGTGGTTGGCCTCCAGCACGTATTTCCAGTGGCGGCCGGTCCACTGCTCACTCTTCACGTCGAACTCCAGCACGCGCAGGGCCTGCTTGCCGCCCACGGTCTCGTAGGCCTTGGCGTCCTCGTTCCACAGCGCGCCTTCGAGCAGGGCGTAGAGCTTGCTGCCGTCCGGGGACGCGGCCATGCCTTCATAGCCCTTGGAGCGCTTGACCTGGAACGGCGTGGGCTTGGCATCCGGCGCGCCGGGCATGAGCACGCCGGGCGCGTCGGGCGAGCGCACGGCCTTGCCGTCCACCTGGGTCTCGAAAACGCCCAGCACCTTGCCGTTCAGGTCGGCCTTGATCAGGAAGGGGCCGAACTCGTCACCGATCCACAGGGCGCCACCGGCGAACTGGAAGCTCTCGGGGTCGAAGTCGGCGCCCGTCAGGTAGCGCTGGTCCGTTCCTTCGTGCGTGATGCGAAACGGCACCTTCTTGTCGGGGTCGTGCAGGAACACGGTCTTTTGGCGGTTGAACTGCCCGGCCTTGAAGTCCACGGTGTAGTGGCTCAGGTGCAGCATGAAGTCGGGCGAATTGGCCTTGGCGCCCGCGCCGTTGTCGGTGAGGATCCAGAACGAGCCGTCGGCCATGCGCTTGATGCCCGAATGCCCCTGGAGGGGCTGGCCCTGGAAGGGCAGCGCAATGCCGGTGTCGCGCCCGACCGACTGGCCCATCACCGTGCCCACGGCGTCCACGCGGCGGGGCGTGGTGAACTTTCCACTGATCTGCAGATCGTGCGGCGCGCCCTGGGGGGCGGGGATCAGCGTCAGCGCGGGCAGCACGGCGTGGCCGGCCAGCGTGGCGGGGTAGGCCTGCTGGGCGCTGGCGGAGGTGGAAACGGCGGCACAGGCCAGCGCGGCGCAGGTGGCCAGGGCAGAAAATCGGGACATGGTGGCTGAAGCAAAAGAAGTGAAGCCGCCACGATGCCGCCCGCGCATGACGGGGCTGTGACGGCGCCTCAGACCGTGTTCACGATCGCGCCGCAGCCACCAGCCCCGCGCCATGCCCGCGCGTGAAGGCTTCCTCAAACACCGAATAGCCCGACCAGTCGCTGTGCGCAAACGCCAGCCGTGCCGTGGTGGGCGTGGGTATCCAGGCGGTACGCTCACCATTTGATAGCTGCTTGCGCTTGCTGGATAAGCGCTGGAGGCCAATTTGGCTTAAAAACTGCTGCACACCCGGCACCGGCACGGACATGGCGTGGCCGTAGCGGGTGATGTCCACGCGCGTGGCGCGCTCGCGCAGGTCGGGGTGGGGCACGGCCAGGGCCGACAGCGCGGCATCGGCCCAGTGCTGCCAGGGCTGGGTGGCCAGCTGCTGGCGGCCGTCTGGCAGGTCGCCCAGGGCCTGGTAGTAGGTGAGCACGGTGGGGCCTGCCAGCGTGGCGCGGGTGTCCAGGCGCTGGTGGCCCGCGTCCACATAGCCCAGGCCGCCGGGCGTGGGGTCGGCGTAGAGCACGTTGTCCCACGCCGGGGCTGCGCCGGGGCGGTCGGTCAGCGGGCTGT
>DAIQRN010000196.1:0-5449 GCA_036786185.1 Acidovorax sp.
ACTACCCCAACCAGGTCAACAACGTCCTGTGCTTCCCCTACATCTTCCGCGGCGCGCTGGACTGCGGCGCCACCAAGATCACCGAGGCCATGAAGCTCGCCTGCGTGCGCCAGATCGCCGACCTGGCCAAGGCCGACATCAGCGAAGAGGTGGCCAGCGCCTACGCCGGCAAGGAGCTCACCTTTGGCCCCGACTACCTGATCCCCACGCCGTTCGACTCGCGCCTGATCCTGAAGATCGCGCCCGCCGTGGCCAAGGCAGCGGCCGAATCCGGCGTGGCCACGCGGCCCATCACCGACATGGAGGCCTACAAGGAGACGCTGTCGCGCTTCGTCTATCAGACCGGCATGCTGATGCGCCCCGTGATCACCGCCGCCAAGGCCTTGCCCGACGCCCAAAAGCGCGTGGCCTATGCCGACGGCGAAGACGAGCGCGCCCTGCGCGCCGCGCAGCTGGCGATTGACGACAAGATCGCCCAGCCCATCCTCATCGGCCGCCCGGCCGTGATCGCCGCGCGCATCGCCAAGGCCGGTTTGCGCATGGTGCCGGGCAAGGACGTGGAGATCTGCGATCCGTCGGACGACCCGCGCTTTCGCCAGTACTGGGAGCACTACCACCAGCTGCTCAAGCGCGACGGCGCCACGCCCGAGGTGGCCAAGGCCGCCGTGCGCCGATCCAACACCATCATTGCCTCGCTGATGGTCAAGCTGGGCGACGCCGACGCCATGATCTGCGGCCTGGTGGGCACGTATGAGACGCACCTGGAGCGCATCCACAGCATCATCGGCCGCCAAGAGGGCGTGCACGACTACGCCGCGCTCAACGCGCTGATGACGAACCGGGGCACGCTGTTCATCGCCGACACCTACGTGAACGAAAACCCCTCGGCACAGCAGCTGGCCGACATCGCCTGGATGTCGGTACAGGAGGTGCAGCGCTTTGGCCTGCCGGCCAAGGTGGCATTTCTGTCGCACTCCAGCTACGGCTCGTCCAAGCGCGCCTCGGCCCGCAAGATGCGCGAGGCGCGCGACCTGTTCGTGGCGGCCCACCCCGAGATCGAGTGCGACGGCGAACTGCATGGCGACGCCGCGCTGGAGCCCAGCATCCGCAACGCCTACATGGCCGACTCCACACTCACCGACTCGGCCAACCTGCTGGTCTGCCCCAACCTGGATGCGGCCAACATCCTCTACAACGTGCTCAAGACCACGACCAGCGGCGGCGTCACCGTGGGCCCCATTCTCATGGGCGCGGCCGCCACGGCCTGCATCCTGACCCCCGCCGCCACCGTGCGCCGCGTGTTCAACATGACGGCCCTGGCCGTGGCCAGCGCAGCGGCCCGCCCCCGGTAAGCGCCCAGCGGTACCGGCAGGCGGGGGCCCGCCCGCATGTCGGGAAGTCCTGCATGCCGGCGTGCACCACTTCGGGGAACAATGGCGCCACGCCCGCTGGCGTGGTCGCCAAACCGGGCATCGAATTTGCTCAGTCACCACCGGCCATGTCGCCGTGTTGCGACACGGCCGTATCCACCGCCCTTACCCTACCGGAGCCCCCATGAAGAAACGCTCGTTCCTGCAAACCGCCGCCCTGCTGGCAGCCGCCAGCTTTTCGCTGGCGCAAGCGCAAACCCTCACACCCATCAAGTTCCAGCTCGACTGGCGCTTTGAAGGCCCGGCGGCCTTGTTCCTGCAGCCCGTGGCCCAGGGTTACTTCAAGGCGGCGGGGCTGGATGTGGCGGTGGATGCGGGCAACGGTTCGGGTGGCGCCGTGCAGCGCGTGGCCTCGGGCACCTACGACATGGGCTTTGCCGACCTGGCCGCCGTGATGGAGTTCCATGCCAACAATCCCGACGCGCAGAACAAGCCCGTGGCGGTGATGATGGTCTATAACAACACACCCGCCTCGGTGATGGCGCTCAAGAAGAGTGGCATTGCCAAGCCCGCCGACCTGGCAGGCAAGAAGATGGGCGCGCCCGTGTTCGACGCCGGCCGCCGCGCCTTCCCCATCTTCCAGAAGGCCAACGGCGTGGGCGCCGTGACCTGGACCGCCATGGACCCCCCGCTGCGCGAAACCATGCTGGTGCGCGGCGACGTGGATGCGATCACCGGCTTCACCTTCACCAGCCTGCTGAACCTGGAGGCCCGCGGCGCCAAGGCCGCCGACGTGGTGGTGCTGCCCTATGCCGACTTTGGCGTGAAGCTGTATGGCAACGTGATCATCGCCAGCCCCAAGCTCATCAAGGAGAACCCGGCGGCCGTCAAGGCCTTCCTCGCGGCCTTTGCCAAGGGCGCCAAGGAAGTCCTGGCCAACCCCGCAGCGTCCATTGCGCACGTCAAGGCGCGCGACGGCATCGTGAACGTGCCGCTGGAAACCCGCCGCCTGCAACTGGCCATCGACACCGTGATCAACAGCCCCGACGCCCGCGCCGAGGGCTTTGGCCAAGCCAAGCCCGAGCGTCTGTCGCTGATGGCTTCGCAGGTGTCCGATGCCTTCAACACCAAGACCCGCGTGAAGGCCGACGAGGTGTGGAACGGCAGCTTCCTGCCCAGCGCCGCTGCGCTGAACATCCTTCCAAAGAAATAATTACTATCAAATGAATAGCTACTGGCGCTTGATGGATAAGCGCTAGAGGCTGTTTTTTCATTCAATCGACATGCAGGCTGCCGACCCCCCTTTCGTGGACTTCCGCGACGTCTGGCTCGCGTACAACGACGAGCTGCGCGCGCAGAACCACTTCGCCGTCGAGGCGATCGACCTGCAAGTGCGGCGCGGCGAGTTCATCGCCATCGTCGGCCCCTCGGGCTGCGGCAAGTCCACGTTCATGAAGCTGGCCACGGGCCTGAAGATGCCGTCGATGGGCAAGATCCTCATCGACGGCCAGCCGGTGACCGGGCCGCTCAAGATCTCGGGCATGGCCTTTCAGGCGCCGTCGCTGCTGCCCTGGCGCACCACGGTGGACAACGTGCTGCTGCCGCTGGAGATCGTGGAGCCCTACCGCAGCAGCTTCAAGGCCAAGCGCCAGGAATACGAGGCCCGCGCCCGCGCCCTGCTGCAAAAGGTGGGCCTGTCCGGCTACGAGGACAAGTTCCCCTGGCAGCTGTCGGGCGGCATGCAGCAGCGCGCGTCCATCTGCCGCGCGCTGATCCACGAGCCCAAGATGCTGCTGCTGGACGAGCCCTTTGGCGCGCTGGACGCCTTCACGCGCGAGGAGCTGTGGTGCATCCTGCGCGACCTGCAGGCCGAGCAGCAGTTCAACGTCATCCTGGTCACGCACGATCTGCGCGAAAGCGTCTTTCTGGCCGACACGGTGTACGTGATGAGCAAGAGCCCCGGCCGCTTCGTGGTGCGCCGCGACATCGAGCTGCCCCGCCCGCGCGACCTGGACCTGACCTACACCCCGCATTTCTCCGACATCGTGCTGGAGCTGCGCAGCCACATCGGCGCCGTGCGCTCGCCCGGCGGCAAGCCCCGCCCGCACGACGCACCCGCCCCACAGGCCACGCCATGACCACTGCAACGCAGCGCCGCAAGCGCACCGAACGCTGGGCCCCCTGGGTTCTACTGGCCGCCACCATCGTGCTGTGGCAAATCATCTGCTCGGCCTTCAACGTGTCCGAATTCATCTTCCCCAGCCCCTGGGCCATCGGCGTGCAGCTGGTGGAGTTCGGCGGCGTCATCGCGGGCCATGCCTGGCGCACCTTCTGGGTCACGCTGGCGGGCTTTGGCATTGCCATCGTGGTGGGCGTGCTGCTGGGCTTCGTCATCGGCTCGTCGCGCCTGGCCTATGCCGCCGTCTATCCGCTGATGACGGCCTTCAACGCATTGCCCAAGGCTGCCTTCGTACCCATCCTGGTGGTGTGGTTCGGCATTGGCGTGGGGCCCGCCATCCTCACGGCCTTTCTCATCAGCTTCTTCCCCATCATGGTCAACATCGCCACCGGCCTGGCCACGCTGGAGCCCGAGCTGGAAGACGTGCTGCGCGTGCTGGGCGCCAAGCGCTGGGACGTGCTGACCAAGGTGGGCCTGCCGCGCTCCATGCCCTACTTCTTCGGCTCGCTCAAGGTCGCCATCACGCTGGCCTTTGTGGGCACCACGGTGAGCGAGATGACCGCCGCCAACGAAGGCATCGGCTACCTGCTCATCAGCGCGGGCTCGTCCATGCAGATGGGCCTGGCCTTTGCGGGCCTGATGGTGGTGGGCGCCATGGCCATGGCCTGCTACGAGCTGTTCAGCTGGGTCGAAAAGCGCACCACGGGCTGGGCGCACCGGGGCTCGCAGGGCGAGTAAGCCGCTTACAACCTCTCTACAAGACCCGCCCATGATCCACCCGACCACCGCTGACACCCTGGCCCGCACCGTGAAGGTGCTGGCGTTCGACATCTTCGGCACCGTGGTGGACTGGCACGGCAGCATCGTGCGCGAGGTGCGCGCGCTGTACCCCGCCGTGGACGCGGACGCCTTCGCGCTGGCCTGGCGCGCGGGCTACCAGCCCGCCATGGCGCGCGTGATGCGCGGCGAGCAGGGCTGGACGCTGATCGACGCGCTGCACCGCCAGATCCTCGACGAGATCCTGCCGCGCTTTGGCCTGGCACACCTGAGTGAGGCCGAGCGCGCCCACCTCAACCGCGCATGGCACCGGCTGGACGCCTGGGCAGACAGCGTGGAAGGGCTCACGCGGCTCAAGGCGCGGTTCACCATCACCAGCCTGTCCAACGGCAACATCGGCCTGCTCACGAACATGGCCAAGCGCGCGGGCCTGCCCTGGGACTGCGTGCTGTCGGCCGAGGTGTTCCGCGCCTACAAGCCCGACCCGGCCACCTACCTGGGCGTGGCCCGGGTGTTCGACCTGGAGCCCGCCCAGGTCATGCTGGTGGCCGCCCACCACGACGACCTGGCCGGTGCCCGCGCCTGCGGCCTGCGCACGGCCTATGTGGAGCGCCCGCTGGAGTTTGGCGCCGCGCAGCCCAAGGATGTGTCGCCCCAGCCGGGCAACGACCTGCACAGCACCAGTCTGACCGACCTGGCACGCCAGCTGGGCTGCTGAGCCACGGGCCTCGGCTTCAAGGCTTTCAGGCCTCCATCGCTTACTGGCAAAGCGCTGGCAGCTATCAAATTTGATTCACCTCGCCACGCGCTGGCGCATCGCCTGGGCCTGATCCTGCACAGCGTTGCCCAAGGCGCCAGACTGCGTTTATCCTGTGGGCGCAAACTCCCAACGACACCATGAGCACCCCCCTCGAAAAACCCACCGCCTACGGCACCGAAGACCTGCTGATCAGCCTGTGCAACTCCGTCACGCGGGTCCTGGGCGTGGCCACGCACAGCCAGATCCACTACTCCGGCATGGTGCAGCGCATCGGCAAGACCTGCCTCAAGCCCGACATCGGCTGCTTCGTGCTGTTTGACGGCGGCTTCTCGGGGCTGGTGATCATCAACTTCTCGGCCCAGG
>DAIQRN010000197.1:0-5446 GCA_036786185.1 Acidovorax sp.
GCGCCCAGATCATCGGCGTGACCGAAGAAACCACCACCGGCGTGCACCGCCTGAACGAAATGTCGGCCAAGGGCACGCTGCTGTTCCGCGCCATCAACGTCAACGACTCGGTGACCAAGTCCAAGTTCGACAACCTGTACGGCTGCCGCGAATCCCTGGTGGACGGCATCAAGCGCGCCACCGACGTGATGATCGCCGGCAAGGTGGCTTGCGTGGCCGGCTACGGTGACGTGGGCAAGGGCTCGGCCCAGGCGCTGCGTGCGCTGTCGGCACAAGTGTGGGTGACCGAGATTGACCCCATCAACGCCCTGCAGGCCGCGATGGAAGGCTACCGTGTCGTGACCATGGAGTACGCCGCCGACAAGGCCGACATCTTCGTGACCACCACCGGCAACAAGGACATCATCCGCCACGAGCACATGCTGGCCATGAAGGACCAGGCCATCGTCTGCAACATCGGCCACTTCGACAACGAGATCGACGTGGCGTCGATCGAGCAGTACCAGTGGGAAGAGGTCAAGCCCCAGGTGGACCAGATCACCTTCCCCGATGGCAAGAAGATCACCCTGCTGGCCAAGGGTCGCCTGGTCAACCTGGGCTGCGCCACCGGCCACCCCAGCTTCGTGATGAGCTCGTCGTTCGCCAACCAGACCATCGCGCAGATCGAGCTGTTCACCAAGCCGGCCGACTATGCCGTGGGCAAGGTGTACGTGCTACCCAAGATCCTCGACGAGAAGGTCGCGCGCCTGCACCTCAAGAAGGTCGGCGCCCAGCTCACCGAGCTGACCGACGCGCAGGCGGCCTACATCGGCGTGAACAAGTCCGGCCCTTACAAGCCCGAGACGTACCGCTACTGATCTTCAAAAATCATAGCTGCCAGCGCTTGTGGTAAGCCAGTTTCAATATCAATTGATATGAAATATGTTGTGTATCAAGCGCAAGCAGCTATCAAAATGTGAGAGGACGCCGCCATGCGCGCGGATGTTTTTTTGGTGAAGCGGGGCCATGCCGCCACGCGATCGCAGGCCCAGCGGCTCATTGCCGCGGGCGTGCAGTGGCGCCTGTCGCCCGGCATGCCATGGCAGAAGGTGGCCAAGAACGGTGACGAGATCCCGGCCATCGCCGAGGTCGAGCTGCTGGACGGCGCCGAGGCGCGGTACCTGTCGCGCGGCGGGCTCAAGCTGGAAGGCGCGCTGCAGGCCACCGGCCTGGCCGTCACCGGCTGGCGCTGCCTGGACGTGGGGCAGAGCACCGGCGGCTTCACCGACTGCCTGCTGCAGCACGGCGCGGCCCAGGTCATCGGCGTGGACGTGGGCCACGGCCAGCTGCATGAGCGGCTGCGCAACGACCCGCGCGTGGTGGGCGTGGAGGGCCTGAACGCCCGCGCCATGACGGCCGAGTTGTTGCAGGAAGGCTGCGAAGAGGCCTTGTCCGAGCATGTGGAAACCGAGGTCGAGGACAACGACACCCAACCCGTGGCGCCCTACGCCTGGATGCGCAACGGCGGCGAGGTGGATGGCGCCTACGAGGACGACGAAGGCGCCGACGACGCCCGCGAGCACGAAGTGGAGGCCTTCAAGGCCGAGCGCCTCGCCAAGGCCCGCGCGCGCGCCGAGGGCGCCGTGCCTACCGAGCGGCGCCGCCGCGCCGGGTGCGAGCAGGTGGACATCACCCCCGCGTTCGACCTGATCACGGGCGACCTGTCTTTCATCTCGCTCACGCTGGTGTTGCCCGCGCTCGTGCCGCTGCTGCAGCCCGGCGGCGCGCTGCTGATGCTGGTCAAGCCACAGTTCGAACTGCAGCCCGGCCAGGTGGGAAAGGGCGGCATCGTGCGCGATGCGTCGCTGTACGCCGTGGTGGAAAAGCGCATCCGCGACTGCTGTACCGAGCAAGGGCTGGCCGTGATGGCGTGGCTGGACAGCGCCATTGGGGGCGGCGACGGCAACCGTGAATTTTTTGTTTATGCGAGGAGGGCGGCATGACGGCTGTCAGCGCACAAGGCGCCGGTTTTCCGGTTAGTTTCGAATTTTTCCCGCCCAAGACCCCCGAGGGCGCCGACAAGCTGCGGGCCGCGCGCCAGCAGCTCTATGCGCTGCAACCGGACTTCTGCTCGGTGACCTACGGCGCGGGCGGCTCTACGCAAGAGGGCACCTTTGGCACCGTGCGCGACATCCTGGCCGAAGGCGTGGCGGCGGCATCGCACTTTTCCTGCATCGGCGCCACGCGCCAGTCCGTGCGCGAAGAGCTGGCGCAGCTCAAGGCCATGGGCGTGCGGCGCCTGGTGGCGCTGCGCGGGGACCTGCCCAGCGGCTACGGCGCAGGGGGCGAGTTCCACTACGCCAGCGATCTGGTGGCCTTCATCCGTGCGGAAACCGGGCGCGACTTTCACATCGAAGTCGCCGCCTATCCCGAGGTGCACCCCCAGGCCAAGTCGCCCGACGCCGACCTGAAGGCCTACGTGGCCAAGGTGCAGGCCGGGGCGGACGGGGCCATCACCCAGTACTTCTACAACAGCGACGCCTACTTTCGCTTTGTGGAGGACTCCCGCCGTCTGGGCGCCGACGTGCCGGTGGTGCCGGGCATCATGCCGATTGCCAGCTCCACGCAGCTGATGCGTTTCTCCGATGCCTGTGGCGCCGAAATTCCACGCTGGATTCGCCTGCGCCTGCAATCGTTTGGCGACGACACGGCGAGCATCAAGGCATTTGGCCTGGATGTGGTGACCGACCTGTGCGACCAGTTGCGCAGCGCGGGTGTTCCGGCGCTGCACTTCTACACCATGAACCAGAGCGCGGCCACGCTGGAGATTTGCCGTCGGCTGGGTATTTGATGACCTGTTCGAGGTGGCTGGCAGGGGCGCTGGTCTGGGCCGTGGCGGCCCCGGCACTTGCCCAGGACGGAGCCCAGGGCCTGTCGGCTGGGGCTGACGCCCTGGCGCCCCCATTGCTCAGCGTGCCCGGCGAGACCCTGCTGATCGACCCGCCGCCCGCCGCGCCAGCCCCCGGCATCGAGCTGGCGCCCGAGGCGGACGAGGTGGGTCTGGCGTCCTGGTATGGCGCCAAGTTCCACAAGCGGCGCACCGCCAGCGGAGAGCTTTTTGACATGAAGGCCTTGACGGCCGCGCACCCCACGCTGCCGTTCGGCTCGCGTGTGTGCGTGCGCAGCCAGGCCACGGGGCGCACCGTGGTGGTCCGCATCAACGACCGCGGCCCGCATGCCCGCAACCGGGTGATCGATCTGAGCCGCGGCGCCGCCGAGGCGCTGGGCATGGTGGGGCTGGGCTTGAAGCCCGTGGAGCTGTTTGCGCTGGAGCGCGACGAGCCGGACTGCCCCGCGCCCTGACGGGGTTAGCCGCCGGATTCGAGTGTGTGCGTGGCGTGTTGGTCCTGCGCCAGCAGGTCCACCATTTGCGGCAGGGCCGTTTTCAGCGCCGCCTTCAGCGTGTAGGGCGGGTTGATCAGGAACATGCCGCTGGCGGGCAGGCCGGGGCGCTTTTCGCCGGCAGTGATCTTGCTGTTTTTGACCGTCAGCGTGGCGTGCAGCCAGCTCTTGCCGGCCTTGGTGGCCAGGGTTTTCAGGCGGCGCGGCAGGTCGTGGGCCTCGGGGCGCGGAATGATGGGGTACCAGAACGCATAGGTGCCCGTGGCAAAGCGCTTGAGCGAATCGGCCGCCATGTCCAGCACCTTGGCATAGTCGCTCTTGATTTCATAGCTGGGATCGCACAGCAGCAAAGCGCGACGGGCCGGTGGGGGCAAAAATTTCTTGACGCCTTCAAAACCGTCTTCATGCAGCACGGCCACCTGGCGGCCCGCCTCCAGCTGGGCCACGTTGCCCGCCAGGGCGCGCAGGTCGGTGGGGTGCAGCTCAAAGAGCTTGAGCTTGTCGTGGCCGCGCAGCAGGCTCTGGGCAATGAAGGGCGAGCCGGGATAGACGCGCAGGGTGGGGCCCTGGTTGAAGCTGCGGATCAAATCCACATAGGCCTGCAGGGCGGGTTCCAGGGGCGGTGCCGTGGCGGCGAACAGGCGGGCCACCCCGTCGGCGGATTCGCCGCTGGTGCTGGCGTAGTCGCCGTCCAGCCGGTACAGCCCGGCGCCCGCATGGGTGTCCAGCACGGTCAAGGCCGCGTCTTTCTCAGTCAGGTGCTGCAGGGTGGCGATCAGCACCGTGTGCTTGAGCACGTCGGCGTGGTTGCCTGCGTGGAAGGCGTGGCGATAGCTAAACATGTCCAATGGTAACGGCTGGGCGGTCCGCCAAGCCTGGGTAGGGTTGTGCCAGGGGCGGCCAAGGCACAATCGCACTGTGTGCGCCAGAGCGTGATGTTTTTTGCAGACAGGTAGCCTTTCGTTTCAGAAATGGAGGCGGCATGCTTCATGATCGCGCCTGCAGTCGGCCCGGAGACCCGGGCCGGACTGGCGCATGCACGCTTTGCCCCCTGAACCATGAATCCAGTTTCCAGCCCTGTCCCTCCCCGCGGTATCAGCCATGTCGATGCGCTGCCCGTGGGTGCCCGGCTGGCCGAGTTCGAGATCCTGGAGCTGCTGGGGGTGGGCGGTTTTGGCATGGTGTACAAGGCTTTCGACCATTCCCTGCACCGGGCCGTGGCCATCAAGGAATACATGCCCTCGGCGCTGGCCGGGCGCTCGGAGGGGCAGTCGCTGTGGGTGCGCTCCTCGTCCGACCAGCAGACCTTCCAGGCCGGCCTGGCGTCCTTTGTGGGCGAGGCGCGTTTGCTGGCGCAGTTTGACCACCCCTCATTGGTCAAGGTGTTTCGATTCTGGGAGGCCAACGACACTGCGTACATGGTCATGCCGCTATACAGCGGCATGACCTTCAAACAGGCCCGCGCCCAGATGCGCACACCGCCGCCCGAGATCTGGCTGCGCAAGCTGCTGTGGTCGGTGCTGAGCGCGTTGCGCGTGCTGCATGACGGCAAGACCCTGCACCGGGATATATCGCCCGACAACATTTTTCTGCAGGACAACGGCCCGCCCGTGTTGCTGGACCTGGGCGCTGCCCGGCATGCGATCAATGACCAGGACCACAAGCACACGGCCGTGCTCAAGGTGAACTACGCGCCTATCGAGCAGTATGCCGAAGGTGACGAGGAGCTGCGCCAGGGCCCGTGGAGCGATCTGTATTCACTGGCAGCCGTGATGCACGGCTGCCTGTGCAACGACACGCCCCTGCCCGCGACGCTGCGCTCCATCCGGGACCGCATGGTGTCGTTTTCGCGCGCGGCGCGCACCGTCAAACGCCAGTTCGGAGTGGAGTATTCGGCTCCCTTCGTGGCCGCCATCAACAAATCACTGGCTCTGCGGCCAGAAGACCGTCCGCAGAGCATTGATGAGTTTCTGCAGATCATGCAGATGACCACGGCGCCCGAAGGCATTGAGCATTTCGATTTTCGGGCGGACCTGGGAGATATCTGGGTGGAGCCCGCCGACCG
>DAIQRN010000198.1:0-5431 GCA_036786185.1 Acidovorax sp.
GCCCACCGACCGCCCCAGCCCCCACTGGTTCTACCTGCCCGCACTGCTGCTGGCGGCAATGGTGTGGTGGACGCAGGGGCGGCGCATGACCAAGGCGCCGCGCCCGCACGCTCCTTTGAAAGCGGCCTGACCATGCGCATCGCCCTCATCCATGCACTGGCCCATTCGGTGGAGCCCATCAACACCGCCCTGGCGCGCGACTGGCCCGAGGCCAAGCGCATGAACCTGCTGGACGACAGCCTCTCGGCCGACCTGGCCGCCCAGGGACGGGGCCTGGACGCCGTGATGCACGAGCGCTTTGCGCGCCTGGCGCAGTACGCGGTGGACTGCGGCAGTCAGGCCATCTTGTTCACCTGCTCGGCCTTCGGCCCCTGCATCGAGACCGTGGCGCGCCAGCATGCGCCCCTGCCGGTGCTCAAGCCCAACGAGGCCATGGTGGCTGACGCTGTGGCGCTGGGCGGCGTGGTGGGCCTGGTCGCCAGCTTTGCGCCCACGCTGGCCTCGATGCCGCCCGAGTTTCCGCCCGGCACCCGGCTGCACACGGCGCTGGCCGAGGGCGCCCTGGCCGCCCTCAACGGCGGGGATGGTGCGCGCCACGACGCCCTGGTGGCCGACGCCGCCCTGCGCCTGAAGGACCAGGGTGCGCAGGTGATCGCCCTGGCCCAGTTCAGCCTGGCCCGCGCGCGCGACGCCGTGGCGGCGCGCACCGGCCTGCCCGTGCTGACCACGGTGGACAGCGCCGTGCGCGCGTTGCGCCAGCGCCTAAAATTTGAATGAAATTGGCCTGTAGCGCTTACCCATCAAGCGCTGGCAGCTATCAAAACAAGAGTACTTCAGAGCCGGTGACTGCGGTCGCCGTGCGCAAACCCCATGGGCTCCCAGGGCTCGCCCGCACCCAGGGCCAGCACCTTGAACAGCTCACCCATCTCGTGTTCCATGATCAATTTGGCCGCTGTCGCACGCTGGGCCTGCGGCTGCTGCTCCATTTTAGGTAGCAGGCCGCAATTGATGAGGAAGTGCGCCTGCGTGGTGTAGCCCAGCACGTTCATCCCGGCCTCCTGTGCGGCCAGGGCCATGGCGGTGAAGTTGACGTGGGCCGTGATGTCCTTGGCGCCCACGTCCACCAGCGGGTCGCCGTCGGCCCGGTGGCCCTGGTGGCACATCACGGTGCCCATGTGGCGCTGGGGGTGGTAGTACTCGCTCTCGCCAAAGCCATAGTCGATCAAGAACGCTGCCCCGCGCGTGAGCCGGTCGGCCAGCATGCGGACAAAGCCTTCACCCTGGGCGTGGATCTCGGTCAGATAGTCCTGCGGGCCTTCGATGTCCAGGGGCGGCCGCAGGTCGGTGGGGCGGTCGGCCCAGGCCAGGGCGTCACCCTGCACCACCACGCCGCGCTCGTGCCACACGCCGCCCTGCTGGCCGCCGTGGCGCGCCAGCAGTTGCACGGGCATGGCGTCCAGCACCTCGTTGCCCACCACCGCGCCGCTGAACTGCGCGGGCAGCACATCCACCCAGCGCAGCTTGTGCGCATGGGCCGCCAGCTTCGCCTGCTGGCGCGCGCGCAGGCTGCCCGACAGATCGACGATGGTGTAGCGCTGTACCTGGTCGCCCAGGGTGTCCAGCAGCTGCAGCGCCAGCGCGCCGGAGCCCGCGCCAAACTCCCACACCTCGTCCGTGCCGGTCTGCGCCAGGGCCTCGCCCACCTGCGCGGCCAGGGTCTGGCCGAACAGCGGGGTGAGTTCGGGCGCGGTCACGAAGTCGCTGCCCGAGGCGGGCATGGCGCCAAACTTGGTGCTGTCGTTGGCGTAGTAGCCCAGGCCGGGGGTGTAGAGGGCCAGGGCCATGAAACGGTCGAAACCGATCCAGCCGCCTGCGTCGGCGATGGCGTGGCGGATGTGCGCCGCAAGGGCGGTCGTTAAACTGTCGGGGCTTTGGGTCACGGCCCGCATTGTCCCCCACCCCGTCACCATGTCCGCACCCACCCGTCCCCGCACCGTCCTGGTCACCGGCGCCGCCAAACGCCTGGGCCGCAGCATGGCGCTGGCACTGGCGGCGGGCGGCTGGCAGGTGGCGGTGCATTTCCGCAGCTCAGAGCAGGACGCTATTGAAACAGTAGCTGCTTGCGCACAGCTGTCGGGTGCTAGTGCCCATTTTGATGCGGATTTTGACGACGAAGACGCGGTGCGCCAGCTTCTGCCCCGCGTGGTGGCGCACTTTGGCAGCGTGGATGCCGTGGTCAACAGTGCCTCGCTGTTCGAGCACGACACCGCCGCCAGCTTTGGCTTTGCCGCGCTGGAAAAGCACCTGCGCAGCAACACCGCAGCCCCCGTGCTGCTGGCCCAGGCGCTGCACCAGCACATCGCCGCGCGCGCCGCCGCGGGCGAGGCCGACGCGCAGGGCGCGGTGGTCAACCTGCTGGACCAGAAGCTCTGGAACCAAAACCCCGATTTTTTGAGCTACACGCTCTCCAAGGCGGCCCTGGAAGCCGCAGGCACCATGCTGGCCATGGCCCTGGCGCCGCGCGTGCGCGTGGTGGGCGTGGCGCCGGGCCTCACGCTGACCAGCCATATGCTCTCGCCCGAGCGGTTTGAGCAGCTGCACGCGCTCAGCCCGCTGGGCCGCTCGTCGAGCGCCGAGGACGTGGCGGCCACGGTGAAGTTTGCGCTGGAAAACCGCTCCCTCACCGGCACCACGCTCCTGGTGGACGGCGGCCAGCACCTGATGAAATTCGAGCGTGATTTTTCAATGATGTGAGCGCACGCTCATGCAGAAAGTATTCATGAACAACGCTGTGGGCACTCAGATTTTGACCCTCACCGGCCTGCGTTTCGACGCCAACCTGGGCATCCTGGACCACGAGCGCACGGCGCCCCAGCCCATCCAGGTGGACGCCGAGCTCAACCAGGGCCACCAACCCCTGCTGCCCCACGACGACGACATCACCCACGTGCTGGACTACCGCAAGGTACGCCAGATCATCATCGACGAGTGCCGCGCCGAGCATGTGAACCTGCTGGAGAGCCTGATCGGCAAGCTCTCGAACCGGCTCATGCAATTGCCCGGCGTGATCGGCGTGCGCGTGAAGATCGCCAAGCTCGAAATTTTTGACGATTGCGAAGTGGCGATCCGCGTCGAGGCCGGGCTGTGGTGAAAAGGCGCTCCAATATTCTGTGGGCCCTGGTTCTCATCTTCGCATTCACAGGCCTGATGGCTATCCGCGCCTACCGCCTACATCACGCCATCGTTCTTACCGCCGCCTGCCATAACTGCCCCTGGAGCCTGGAAGCGCCCGCCTATGACGCGGGAATTTTTGCCTTGCTGGTGCTGCTTCTGGGTGTGGTCGGAATGCTGCCCCGCTGGGCGCGATTCATCGCGGCCTCCGTAGGCGGGCTTGTTCTCCTGCTCTACAGCACCGATATTTTTGTTTCCGGCCTATTGAACATCCGTCTCGACATCACCGACATCATCAAATATGCGGGCGACGTGACGCTGAACACCACCGTGGTGCTGCCCCACTTGATGTCGCCATCTGGCGCAGCGCTGGGCGTCCTGACCATGGCCGCGTGCCTTGCGTTCTGGGTGCTGGCGCTGCGCGTGCGCCACGGCGCCAGGCAGTTGGCGGGGTTCATGCTGGTGGCTCTGGGGCTGCTGACCGCCCGCACCCTGCCGGCCACGACGACCTATGCCGCGGGACAGATCTACGCGGACTACATCACCAACAACCTCCCAAGCGGCATCGACACCCCGTACTCCCAGGAAAAGCGGACGGCTCTGGAACTTCAGCCGCCAGCCACGCAAACCTGCACCACGCCCCAACATGTACCTCGCCCGGTGATCCTTCTGGTGGTGGAATCGCTCTCGCTGTACCACAGCAAAAAACTCTCCGGCATCGAGGATTACACGCCTGAGCTGGACGCTATCGCAAATAGATACAGCTACCTGCAATCCTTCTATGCCAACGGTTTTTCCACCGATGGAGGATTGATTGCGCTGCTCACGGGCTATGCCCCCATTCCCCAAGTCAACCGCTATGACAGCATTGATGTCTATCAGGGATATGAAACCCCCAGGCAGGCCCTGTTGGAACCGCTCAAGGCAGCGCGGATTCCAACTTCGTATTTTTCGACCTCGGACCTGGGATTTCTAAGCATGGGCGACTGGCTGAAAAGGCTGCAGTTCTCGTACATCGAAGGCCCTGAGCATCCTTTTTACGAGGGCATGCCCCGGGGCACGTTCAACGACCCCGGAGATGAGGCGCTGTACCGGCGCTATCTGCAATGGTTTGACCACGAGCGAGCTCCAGGCCCCTTTTTCTCGATAGTGCAAACCATCACCACCCACCCGCCCTTCATCATTCCGGGTTCCGGCCAGCAGGGCGAAGAGGTCGCCGTCCGGTATGCCGACCACGCCCTGGGCCAGTTTGTGCGGCAATTGGAGCAGCGCGGGTTTCTGGAGAACGGCATTCTTGTCATCATGGGCGATCACCGCAGCATGACCATGCAGCGCCCAGGCGAGGCGAAGGCCATCGGGCCGTCAGCACACGCGCGGGTTCCGGCCATCATTGCTGGCGCCGGCCATCGCGGGGTGGGGGGTATCGTCGGCCAATGGCAGCAGGCGGACCTCATTCCCTCGGTGTTGGCGACCATGGGCATGCGCTCCTGCACCAGCGATTTTCAAGGTCGTTTTCTTGAACAACGGCAACAGCCGAAGTACATCTTTCACGCGCAAGGGATGAAAAGGGATCTGGTGCTTGTCAAGGTCAAAGACGAGCCCGACCTGCTGTTCGTACAACTGAACGGCGATCGCACAGATTGGACACATCCTCCCACGCCGCCTACCGCGCATGGAGAGGTCATTACCGAAATCAACCGCCAAAGAACCCGCGTCCCTCCGGCAGAAGCCAATCTTGCTGCGCAGGTTCTGCGCTGGAAGGGCATGATCCCCTGAACAGGCCGAGGGGGGATAATCCACCCCATGCTTTCTACCGCCCAGCCCGCCCCCTTCAACCAGCACCCGCCACCGGCCCAGGCCGCGCCCCTCAAGATCGAGCGCGAGACCCACAAGCTCGAAAAGCGCCTGTGCCGCGAGGTGGGCAAGGCCATCGTCGATTTCAACATGATCGAAGAGGGCGACAAGGTGATGGTGTGCATGTCGGGCGGCAAGGACAGCTACACCCTGCTGGACATCCTGCTCAAGCTCAAGGCCCGCGCGCCCATCCACTTTGATCTGGTGGCCGTGAACCTGGACCAGAAACAGCCCGGCTTCCCTGAGCATGTGCTGCCCGAATACCTGACCAGCACCGGCGTGCCCTTTCATATCGAGAACGAGGACACCTACAGCATCGTCAAGAAGCTGGTGCCCGAGGGCAAGACCACCTGCAGCCTGTGCAGCCGCCTGCGCCGGGGCATTCTGTACCGCGTGGCCGACGAGC
>DAIQRN010000199.1:0-5419 GCA_036786185.1 Acidovorax sp.
TCCAGGTTCTTGAGGTTGTGCTGGCGTGCGCCACGGATGCGGATCTGTCCCTGGGTCGTCATGGAGGAGCTCTTTCGGGTGTGAGGCGGAACATTCTAGGGACACGGCACTGGCTTTGTGCGCTCCTCGCGATTACCCCCAGAAAAACCCTTTGAACACTTATTAAATATCTCCGCAGACTGCCCTGTTCGATCAACAAAAGGAGACCGCAGTGAATCAATGGCAAACCCTGTGGGCTGGTGCAGCCCTGACCCTGGGCCTGTGCGCCACCAGCCAGGCTCAGATCCTGATCGGCCAGACCGCCGGATTCTCTGGTCAGGTGGCCGCCGGGGTTCAGGAGACCACCGATGGCGCCAAGCTCTACATTGACAAGATCAACGCCCAGGGCGGCGTGCATGGCCAAAAGATTGAGCTGACTTCGCTGGACGACAAGTTCGACCCCAAGACCGCCGCCGAGAATGCACGCAAGCTGATCGAGGAAAGCAACGTGGTCGCCATGTTTCTGACACGGGGCACCCCCCATACCGAGGCCATGATTCCGTTGCTGGAAAAGCATGGCGTGGCGTTGGTAGGCCCTTCCACCGGCGCCATGGTGCTGCACGAACCCGTGCGCAAGTACATTTTCAACGTGCGCGCCACCTACCAGCGCGAGGCCGAGAAGGCCATCACCCACCTGGCCTCCATGGGCATCACGCGCATCGCGCTGCTCCATGCCGACGACACCTTTGGCGCCGACGGCGTGGCGGGCGCCCAGAAGGGCCTGGCGGCGAGCAATCTGACCCCCGTGGTGCTGGAGAAATTCAACCGCGCCAAACCTGACTTTCCGCCCATTGCGGCCAAGGTGGCCAAGGCCAACACCCAGGCGGTGCTGATGGTCGCATCGGGAACAGCCGTGGTGGACGCGGGCAATGCGCTGCGCGCTGCGGGCTCTGCGGCGCAAATCGTCACGCTGTCCAACAATGCGTCGAGCGGCTTCATCAAGAGCCTGGGCTCCAATGCGCGCGGCGTGATCGTGACCCAGGTCTATCCCAACGAACGCGCCATTACCTACGCCATGGTCAAGGAAGCGCAGGAACTGGCCAAGGCAAAGGGCCAGAACGAAATCAGCCCGGCCATGTTGGAAGGCTTTGCCGCCGCCAAGGTGCTGGTGGAAGGCCTCCGGCGCGCAGGTCCCAAGCCGGACCGGGCACGTATTCACGCAGGGCTTGAAAGCATCAAAAAGCTGGACCTGGGCGGGCTGGAGGTGTCTTACGGGCCGGACGACCACACAGGTCTGGACTTTGCCGATCTCTCCATCATCGGCACGGACGGCAAGTTCCGGCGCTGAGGACGCCCGCGCTACGCAGTATTACGGATTCCCTGTCACGGCCCGTCCCTACACTCGGGACCCTCATGCCAAAGAGGAACACCATGACAGTGACAGAATCCCTTGCCAAGGGCACGGCGCTGCTGGCCCTGGCCTTCGGCCTGGCGCATTCGGCCCACGCACAAATCCTGATCGGACAGACGGTCGGCGTTACCGGTTCAGCCGCCATCACGGTGGCCGAATCCACACAAGGCGCCGCGCTCTACATTGACCATGTCAACGCACGCGGCGGCGTAGGCGGTCAGAAGGTGGAAGTGGTGCTGATGGACGACAAGTTCGACCCCAAGCTCACATTGGATAACACCAGGACGCTGATTGAGCAAAAGGGCGTAATCGGCCTGTTCATGACACGTGGCACGCCTCACACACAGGGCATCGTTCCGGTGCTGGAGCAGCATGGTGTGCCGCTCGTGGGGCCCTCCACCGGCGCCATGGTGCTGCACCAGCCGGTGAGCAAGTACATCTTCAACGTGCGCGCGCCCTACCAACGCGAAGTGGCTCACGCCTAGCCGGGTAGGCACATCGGCCACCCGGTGGCCTCGCTCGGTGATCTGCTTGACCGCTTCGATCTTGAATTCTTCGGGATATGGCTGCTTCGTCATGGCACCTCCTATTGGGCCTCAGGTTTGAGGCTCGAAGGTGTCTAGTTCAGCCGGGGCGATTCAATCACGTCAGCCGCCTTGGTCTCGAAGTCTGGATCGTTGGAAACCATGTGGCGCTCCAGGCGGTGAGGCCGCACGCCATGCTTGCTCCAGATGCGCTGCACGGTCATGAACGAGACGTCGCCCAATTCCGTCGCGAGCTTGCGACTGCTCCAGTGGGTGGAGCCGTCCTTGGGCTTGTGCTTCAGGGTCCGCTCAAGAACCTTCGCTTCGAAGCGTGCCACCGGCTTGGTCGGCTTGCGCCCCGGGTAAAGAGACACCAAGCCCGCCGCACCTTGCTGGCCGTACGCGGTCGTCCAGCGGGTGACAAACGCGTCGTTGCAAGCCAACTTGGAGCGGATGTCCACGCGCCGCTCGCCGTCCGCCCAAAGCAGCACGCAACGCGCGCGGCGCGCCTGCGCGGCACTCCCGCTGTGCTTGCGCAGCATCGCTTCAAGTTCTTCGCGCTGCTCGACCGTCAAAAGAATTCGTTGCATGTCCCATCATCTGAGGGCAATACATCCAATTTCAAAGTTTCATTGGACTAGGGCTGCAGCCGCTACAGCACGGCGAACAGTTTTTCTCGCAGCTCAGGAAGCCGCTTCTTGCCCGTGGCATTGCCTTCCATGGCCTGCGCCCACGATACGTAGACGCGGCGCAGATCTTCGCTGGTCTGGCAGGCGTGGATCGACTCGATCAGTGAGATGCGGTTGTGGTGCCCGAAGATGGTGTTGACCGTGTTGGTCATAAAGTTGCGGGCCATCTCCACGTCCTTCACGGACCGGCTTTGCGCGGGCGGCAGGTCGGCCAGCTCGGGGTTCGCCGCAGCAGGCGGGGCGGGTGCGGCGGCCGGCGCAGCCACTGCGGCAGCCACCGGCGCAATGCACTCGCGCGATAGCAGTTCCTCCAGCAAGCTCAGGATGTCACTCCCCGCGACAAAGGCCCCGAGGTCTTTGCCTGTCCTGTGGCCATCCACCAGAATCAGCACACGCCGGGCGAGCACGCTCAGGCCCAGCGACCGTGTTTGAATCTCCAGCATTCCCTGCGGGGTCTTGGCGAAGGGCGTGAGCAGGTAGGTCAATTCGTCGGCCATGGTGTGGTGAGGGTCGAGGTGGTGATGTGTGTGGAACGACGCATCAGAAAACGCAACAGAAAACGCAACAGCGATGCTGCATCAGGCGATGACACCGGGCGAGGGTTTTGATCGGCCTGCGGCTTGGTGTTTTCCCTGAAGCGGCCCAACCCGATGATGCCTGTAACGTCAGGTAACCGCCTGAGTTTTGATGGGTCACAGCCGCCTGCCAATGGTGTTTTTACCAACATCCCGAGATGACAGCGGCGCGACACAACGCATCCCCTCAGTGTTTTCCCTTGAGTCGTAAAACTCGCGTCAGCTTCGTCAATTTCATCAGTTCGCTGTAAGGAAGCGTCGCCACAGTCCCCCTCGCAATCCCGTGGCCTGCCCGCGGAATGTGCAGGGGCGGCGGGGATTCTTCGCTGCGTTTCTGTTCTCAAACATGAGGGGACTTCATGAAGCAAGACACCAGCAGTCATGCCTACTGGAAAGCCACGCTCGCGCTACTCACCAAGATTCTGATCATCTGGTTTTTAGTGTCGTTCGGCGCGGGGATCCTTTTCGTTGACTTGTTCAACAAAATCAGTCTCGGCGGCTATCCGCTCGGGTTCTGGTTCGCCCAGCAGGGTTCCATCTACATCTTCATTGCGCTGATTTTTTATTACGCCAAGAAGATGGGCGACATCGACCGTCAGTTCGACGTGCATGAAGACTGAGGGCTGACATCATGGATCTTCAAACCACCATCTACGTCTTTGTCGGTCTGAGCTTTGCGCTCTACATCGGCATTGCTGTGTGGGCCCGCGCGGGTTCCACCAGCGAGTTCTACGCGGCGGGCGGCAGCGTCCACCCCGTTACCAACGGCATGGCCACCGCGGCCGACTGGATGAGCGCTGCCTCGTTCATCTCCATGGCCGGCCTGATCTCCAACATGGGCTACGGCGGTGCGCTGTTCATCATGGGCTGGACAGGCGGGTATGTGCTGCTGGCCATGCTGCTGGCGCCCTACCTGCGCAAGTTCGGCAAGTTCACGGTGCCCCAGTTCATTGGTGACCGCTTCTACTCCAAGAGCGCGAGCACCGTGGCTGTGGTCTGCCTGCTGGTGGCCTCGCTCACCTACATCATTGGTCAGATGACCGGTGTGGGCATTGCGTTCTCGCGCTTCCTCGGTGTGTCGAGTGACACGGGCATCTATGTGGGCATGGCCATCGTGTTTGCCTACGCGGTGTTTGGCGGCATGAAGGGCATCACCTACACCCAGGTGGCGCAGTACATCGTGCTGATCCTGGCCTACACCGTGCCTGCCGTGTTCATCTCGCTGCAGCTCACGGGCAACCCGCTGCCGCAGCTGGGCCTGGGTGGTACCTATGTGGGCACCGACATGTCCCTGCTCGCCAAGCTGGACCAGGTGATCGCCGAACTGGGCTTTGGCAAGTACACCACGCAACTGCCTGGCAGCACGCTGAACATGTTCATGTACACGCTGTCGCTGATGATCGGTACCGCCGGTCTGCCCCACGTCATCATGCGATTCTTTACCGTGCCTTCGGTGAAGGATGCCCGCAGCTCGGCGGGCTGGGCGCTGGTGTTCATTGCCATCCTGTACACCACGGCACCTGCTGTAGGCGCCATGGCCAAGCTCAACCTGCACTCCACGGTGAATACTGCGGTCAAGACGGGTGGCGATCTGTATGCGCCTGAAGCCAGCCTGCTGAACGAACAGCGTCCCGACTGGATGAAGCGCTGGGAAAAGACGGGCCTGCTGAAGTGGGAAGACAAGAACGGCGATGGACGCATCCAGTACTACAACGACAAGACCACCAATGCCGAAGCCAAGGGCAAGGCAGAGGCTGCCGGCTGGAAGGGCAGTGAGCTGACCGTGAACGCTGACATCATCGTGATGGCCAACCCCGAAATCGCGCTGCTGCCCAACTGGGTGATCGCGCTGGTGGCGGCGGGTGGTCTGGCTGCGGCGCTGTCCACGGCGGCCGGTCTGCTGATGGCCATTTCGTCGGCTGTGTCGCATGACCTGGTCAAGGGCGTGTTCAACCCCAACATCAGCGAGAAGAACGAGCTGCTGGCGGGCAAGGTGTCCATGGCCGTGGCGATCGTGGTGGCGGGCTATCTGGGGCTGAACCCGCCGGGCTTCGCGGCCGGTACGGTGGCGCTGGCCTTCGGTATTGCCGCCAGCTCGCTGTTCCCCGCCATCATGATGGGTATCTTCAGCAAGAAGATGAACAAGGAAGGCGCCATGGCCGGCATGCTGGCAGGCCTGTTCTTCACGCTGTTCTATGTGTTCGCACACAAGGGCATCTTCTTCATCAAGGGCACGGAATA
>DAIQRN010000200.1:0-5342 GCA_036786185.1 Acidovorax sp.
ATGAGGGCATGCTCATGTTCGGCGTGGTGTTCATCGCCGGCTACCTGTTCGGCACGCTCAGCCAGACGCGCAACGCCATGGACAACCGCCATGCCCTGCAGGCCTTTCTGTTCGTCGTTTTCGGTATCTACTTCACCTGGTTCTGGGCCAAGGGCCAGACGCTGGCGCAAAAGACCTGGCATATCCGCGTGGTGGACGCGGCGGGCCAGCCCATCACCCAGACCCGTGCCCTGCTGCGCTACGTGCTCAGCTGGGTGTGGTTTTTGCCACCGCTGGCGGCCTATGCACTGGGCGTGCCGGCGCTGGAGGTGCTGGTGCTGCTGGCCGGCTGGGTCGCCATCTGGGCCATCCTGAGTCGCTTCCACCCCGAGCGGCAGTTCTGGCACGACGCGCTGGCGGGCACGCGGCTGGTGCATTTCGTGCTCCCCCGGACATAGCATGCAGCCCGCCAACCCCCAAAAGGCCCGCACCGGGCTGAACCGTATCTGGCACGCCACCGGCTATTCGCTGGAAGGCCTGCGCGCTGGCTGGGGCGAAAAAGCCTTCCGCCAGGAGGCCATCGCGGCCATGGTGCTGCTGCCCCTGTCCCTGTGGCTGGGCCAAAGCTGGGTGGAAGTGGCCTTGCTCGCAGGCTCGGTGGTCATCGTGATGATCGTGGAGCTGCTCAACACTGGCATCGAAACCGCCATTGACCGCATCGGCCCCGAGTGGCACGACCTGTCCAAGCGCGCCAAGGACATGGGCAGCGCCGCCGTGCTGCTGGCCCTGCTGCTGTGTCTGGCCATCTGGGGCGTGGCGATTTTTCAGAGGATTTTTGTGCATGGCTGAACCCGCCTTTTCCGTCTGCGTCTATTGCGGCTCGCGCCCCGGCGAGAACCCCGCCTTTGCCGACGCCGCCCGCGCCGTGGGCACCTGGATCGGCCAACGCGGCGGCCAGCTCGTGTACGGCGGTGGCCGCAGCGGCCTCATGGGCACCGTGGCCGAGGCCACGCGCCAGGCCGGTGGCCGCGTGGTGGGCGTGATTCCGCAGGCCCTGGTGGACAAGGAACTGGCCAACCGCCTGTGCGACGAGCTGCACATCGTGCAAACCATGCACGAGCGCAAGGCCATGATGGCCGAGCGCAGCGATACCTTTTTGGCCCTGCCCGGCGGCATCGGCACCTTTGAAGAGCTGTTTGAAGTGTGGACCTGGCGCCAGCTGGGCTACCACGACAAGCCCATCGGCCTGCTCAACGTGGCGGGCTACTACGATGCGCTACTGGGCTTTTTGCACACCAGCGTGGCCAGCGGCTTCATGGGCGAATGGCAGATGGGGCTGCTGCACGCATCCGCCGACAGCGAGGCGCTGCTGCGCACGCTGGTGCAGGATGCGGGCCATGGTGCGCAAGCTGCCGCGCTGCGCCAAGTGATTTGATTTGCTTTTGTTTTGATAGCTGCCAGCGCTTGTCACATAAGCGCTAGAGGCCAAAAAAGCTTGTAATCCAGGGCCTAGATCGCCGCATCGTCCAGGTCGCCCGTGCGAATGCGTACCACGCGCTCCACCGGGGTCACGAAGATCTTGCCGTCGCCGATCTTGCCGGTGCGCGCCACGTTCACGATGGCGTCCACGCAGCGTTCCACGTCCTCGGTCTTGACGACCACCTCGACCTTCACCTTAGGCAGAAAGTCCACCACGTACTCGGCGCCGCGGTACAGCTCGGTGTGGCCCTTCTGGCGGCCAAAGCCCTTGACTTCGGTCACCGTGAGGCCGGTCACGCCGCATTCGGCCAGGGCTTCGCGGACTTCTTCGAGCTTGAAGGGCTTGATAACGGCGGTGATCATTTTCATGGCGGGGATTCCTGGAGATGTGAAAGAGGGAGGGTGAGCGTCATGCCCTGAATTTGCTGGTGATAGGGTAACGCCAGTCCTTGCCAAAGCTGCGGCGCGTGACCCGGATGCCCACGGGCGCCTGGCGGCGCTTGTATTCATTGAGCTTGATGAGCCGTGTCACGCGCTCCACGTCGGCGCGCTCGAAGCCGCTGGCGATGATGGACTCGATGGGCTCGTCGTTCTCCATGTAGCGCGCGATGATCGCGTCCAGCACCTCGTAGGGCGGCAGGCTGTCCTGGTCCTTCTGGTCGGGCCGCAGTTCGGCGCTGGGCGGGCGGGTGATGATGCGCTCGGGGATGGGGTTGGCGCCCGTGCCGTACGGGTCGTTGGCGTTGCGCCAGCGCGCCAGGTCGAACACGCGGGTCTTGGCCACGTCCTTGATCACGGCAAAGCCGCCCGCCATGTCGCCGTACAAGGTGCAGTAGCCGGTGGCCATTTCGCTCTTGTTGCCCGTGGTCAGCACGATGGCGCCGAACTTGTTGGACAGCGCCATCAGCAGCGTGCCGCGGATGCGGGCCTGCAGGTTCTCCTCGGTCGTGTCCTCGGGCAGCCCCGCAAAGTCGCTGGCCAGCGCGGCCTTGAAGGCCTCGAACTGGGGCTGGATGGAAATCTCGTCGTAGCGCACGCCCAGGCGCTCGGCCATGTCGCGCGCATCGATCCAGCTGATGTCGGCCGTGTAGGGCGACGGCATCATCACCGTGCGCACCTTGTCCGCGCCCAGCGCGTCCACGGCAATCGCCAGCACCAGGGCCGAGTCGATGCCGCCCGACAGGCCCAGCAGCGCACCGGGAAAGCCGTTCTTGCCCACGTAGTCGCGCACGCCCAGCACCAGGGCGTCCCACAGGTCGGCCTCCGGGCTGCGCTCGGGCGTCACGTTTGCTTCTATTTTGATAGCTGCTTGCGCTTGATGGACCTGCGCAAACACCAGTTTTTCTTCAAAAGCCGGAGCGCGCATCGCCACCGCGCCGTCGGCATTCAGCGCAAACGAGCGGCCTTCGAACACCACCTCGTCCTGCCCGCCCACCAGGTGGGCATAGACCAGCGGCAGGCCGGTCTCGGCCACGCGCTCGCGCATGGTGGCCTCGCGCTCGGCGCTCTTGCCCAGGTGGAAGGGCGAGGCGTTGATGACCGCCAGCAGTTGCGCGCCTGCCGCCGCCGCATCGCGCGCGGGGGCGGCAAACCAGGCGTCCTCGCAGATCAGCACGCCCACCTTGACGCCCTCCACCACGAACACGCAGGGCGCACTGCCCGCCACGAAGTAGCGGCGCTCGTCGAACACCTGGTAGTTGGGCAGCTCGCGCTTGGCGTAGGTGTGCTCGATGCGGCCATCGCGCAGCACGCTGGCGGCGTTGTGACAGGCGCTGAAGGCCGGGGCATCGGGCGCCAGGGCCTCTGGGTGGCCCAGCACGATGGCCAGGCCCTTCAACCCTGCCGTCTCGCGGGCCACGGTTTTCACGGCATCATCACAGGCCGCGATGAACGCGGGGCGCAGGAACAGGTCTTCGGCCGCGTAGCCGCAGATGGCCAGTTCGGGCGTGAGCAACAGCTGCGCGCCCTGGGCATGGGCCTGGCGGGCGGCGGCAATGATCTTTTGCGCATTGCCGGGCAAGTCGCCCACAACAAAATTGAGTTGCGCTATGCAAATGGAGAGCGTCATGAAACTGGAATCGGCCCCTGCGGCCCTGTGGACGGTACGGATGGCAAGCCCGCAAAGCCAGGGCCTGCATGGCTGAAACGGACATTATCGCGCGCGTACACCAGTCCCCGCTGGAGGTGGATGCCGCCGCCTGGAACGCCCTGCTGGCACAGCAAAGCCAGCCCACGCCGTTTTTGCGCCACGAATACCTGGCCGCCCTGCACACCAGCGGCAGCGCGACGCCACGCACGGGCTGGGCGCCGCACTTCATGACACTGTGGCGGGGCGATGAACTGGTGGCGGCCTGCCCGCTGTACCTCAAGAGCCATTCCTACGGCGAATACGTTTTTGACTGGGCGTGGGCCAGCGCCTACGAGCAGCACGGCGTGCCCTACTACCCCAAGGCCGTCATTGCAGTGCCCTTCACCCCCGTGCCGGGCACGCGGCTGCTGGCACAGGACGACGCCAGCCGCGCCCTGCTGCTGCAGGCCGTGTGCCAGTGGTGCGAGACGCAGGGCATCTCGTCCGTGCACCTGCTGTTTGGCAGCGATGCCGATGTGCGGGCGAGCGCGCAGCAAGACCTGATGCTGCGCCACACCGTGCAGTTCCACTGGAAGAACGTGGCCCCCTCTACGCTTGCCACTGCGTGTGATGCGCGGCCCCAAGCCGGGGAAGGGGCCCCGGCTTCGCCGGACCGTGGGGCCCTCGTCGCCTTGGGGCGGCCCGGCACCGGCGAGATACACAACTACCAGGACTTCGACCAGTTCCTGGCCAGCCTGACGCAGGACAAGCGCAAGAAGATCCGCCAGGAGCGCCGCCGCGTGGCCGAGGCAGGCGTCACGTTCCGCTGGGCGCGCGGCGCGGACATCACGGCGGCGGACTGGGATTTTTTCTACCGCTGCTACGAGCGCACCTACCTGGAGCACGGCAACCCGCCCTACCTCACACGGGACTTCTTCACGCGCATGGCCCAGGACATGCCCGAGGCCTGGCTGCTGTTCGTGGCCGAGCGCAATGGGCAACCCATCGCTAGCAGTTTGATAGCTATTAGCGCTTATCCATCAAGCGCTGGAGGCCAAAAAGACCATAAACTTGTCGCCTATGGCCGCTACTGGGGCGCGCTGGAACGGGTGGACTGCCTGCACTTCGAGGCCTGCTACTACCAGCCGCTACAGTGGTGCATTGCGCACGGCGTGCAGCGCTTTGAGGGCGGCGCCCAGGGCGAGCACAAGATGGCCCGCGCCCTGCTGCCCGTGCAGGCCACCAGTGCGCACTGGCTGGCGCACCCGGCATTTGCCGACGCGGTAGAGCGCTTTCTGGCGCGCGAGGGTGAAGGCGTGCAGAACTATCTGGACGAGCTGCAGACGCGCAGCCCATTCAAAACCGCCCCATAGAGAAAGCCTCAGAAGGTCTCCCAGTCCTCGTCGCCGCCCTTGGCCGCCGTGGGGGCCGGAGCGGCGGGTTGGCTGGCAGCGCTGGCCTGCGGGGGCCCCAGGCGGGTGTGCTTGGTGCCCACCGGCGCCGCAGCACGGGCTGGCGCTGCACGGCGGGCAGCCCGTGCGGGCGCAACGGGTGGTGCCATTGCCATGGGGGCACGCGCTGGCGACGGTGCAATGGCCGCCGCGCTGCGCTGCGCCGTGGCGTCCAGCTTGAACACGGCCACCGCGCCCACCAGTTCACCCGCCTGGGCGTTCAGCGCACTGGCGGCGGCGGCCATTTCCTCGACCAGCGCGGCGTTCTGCTGCGTGGCCTGGTCCATCTGCGTGACGGCCTCGCCCACCTGGCCCACACCCGCGCTCTGCTCGCTGCTGGCCGCGCTGATCTCACCCATGATGTC
>DAIQRN010000201.1:0-5315 GCA_036786185.1 Acidovorax sp.
ACTGCCTGCTGCGCCGCCTGGACGGGTTCCTGGGCCTTGTCGCCGCAGCCAGCCAGGGCCAGCGCGGCAACCCAGGCCGCGCCTCTGATGGCAAGGGTGTGGTGGATGGTCATGCTGTTCTCCTGGCGGGTGGATTGATTTGAAGGGCGGCGCAGACGGGTTTCGTACGGTGCCTTTCACGCATTGGGTCGCATGGTGCACGCCGCCGCCACGCACCGCCATATGCCATTCGGCCCATGCTGGGTACCCGGGCTGCGCGCTATCCTCTGCACCGTGAAAAATTTCACGAACAAAGGAGTCCCCGCCTTGGACGCGCTCGACGGTTTCGCTCTGCTGCTGGTGGATGACCACCCCCTGTTCCGCGATGGCTTGGCGGCTGCGCTGCGCCACCAGGCGCCGGGGCTGCGCGTACAGGCCGTGGGTTCACCGGCCGAAGCGCTGGAACTGCTCATGAGCGATGGCGAAGGCTTCGACCTGGTGCTGCTGGACTACCGCCTGCCCGGCACCGACGGCCTGCGCTGCGCTGCGCAGGTGATGGAGCGCCACCCCGGCCTGGGCGTGGGGCTGATGTCGGGCGTGGACGACCCCACGCTGGGCCGCCGCGCGCAGGACGCCGGGCTCGTGGCCTACCTGCCTAAGACGCTCGAAGTACCTGCCCTGCTCGCCCAACTGCGCCAGCTGGCCGAGGGCGAGCCCGCCTTTGCCGATGCCGCGCGGGCGCCCGATGCCGACCAGGCACCCACCGGCCCCTACGGCCTGACGGTTCGGCAGGTAGACGTGCTGCGCATGCTGGCCTCGGGTGGCAGCAACAAGGAAATTGCGCGCGAGATGGGCATCTCCCCCGGCACGGTGAAAAACCACCTGAACGCCATCTTTACCAAGATGGGCGCGGCCAACCGCACGCAGGCGGTGATGATGGCGCGCAGCGCGCTCGAACAAGATGCCGCAGGCTGAACCCGCACTGCCTCCAGCCGCGCAGCGCTGGCGCGAGCGTTTCATGCTGTCGGGCGACAGCATGTTCCCCCGCATTGGCGATGCAACGCAGCGCGCGCAACTGGAGGCGCGTACGCTGGCATTGCTGGCCGCGGGCATTCGCACTGCGCTCATCACGGCACTGATCGGCCCGGCACTCATCGCCTGGCTCACCGCGCCCACCATCGGCCTGGCCGCTGCCATCGGCCCGGCCGCGCTCCTCTACCTCATCACCACCGACCGCGTACTGTTCGCGCGCCGCGTGGCGCGCTACCTGGCTGCTCCGGGCGGTGCCAGCGCGCGGCCCTGGCTGAACGCGTTCACCTGGCGCACGGGCCTGTCGGCGCTGGTGGTGGCGCTGTGGGGCTATCCGGTGGTCACATCGGGCGACACCACCCTGGTCTTCATGATCCTGGCACTGGCCACCATCGTGTCGGCAAGCTCCATGGCGCAGTTTTGCTGCTGGCCGCCCGCCATGTGGGCATCATTCACTCCGATCCTGCTGGGCCTGGGCTTGCAGCTGCTGGTGTTCGGCGGCAGCCACGGCGCGTTCGGCGTGGCCTTCACGGTGCTGCTGTGGATCACATTGGGCATGGCCGGCCTGCGTTTTGCGCGCACGCTGCACAACGACATGTCCACCCGCCTGCTCAACGAGCAACTGGTGCACGAGCTGGATGTGAAGCGCCAGCAAGCTGAGGCGGCCAACGCCGCCAAGTCCCGCTTTTTTGCCGCCGCCAGCCACGACTTGCGCCAGCCGCTGCAGGCCATGAGCCTGTACCTGAGCGTGCTGCAGGGCGATGGCCCCACCCTGGCCCGCATGGGTGAGTGCATGGACGCGCTCGACCGCCTGCTGGCGCAGGTGATGGACTTGTCGCGCCTGGACAGCGGCCAGACCACCGCCCACCCCGAACCCCTGGCCCTGCAGCCGCTGCTCCAGCGGCTGGCCGATACCTACGAAGCTGCTGCGCGCAAAAAGGACCTGCAGTTGCGCGTGCACCCCACCACTGCCTGGGCGCGCAGCGACCCGGTTCTGCTGGAGCGGGTGCTGGCCAACCTGCTGACCAACGCGATCCGATACACCGAACGCGGTGGCGTGCTGCTGGGCGTGCGCAACCAGGGCGCGAGCCTGCGCCTGTGTGTGGTGGACACGGGCATCGGCATCCCGCGCGAGGCGCATGAAGCCGTGTTCGAGGAGTTCGTGCAGTTGGACAACGCCGAGCGCAACCCTGAACGCGGCCACGGCCTGGGCCTGCCCACGGTGCGGCGCATCGCCGCGCTGCTGGGCCATCCCGTAGGCTTGCGCTCCAGCGTGGGACGGGGCAGCGTCTTCACGCTCGACCTGCCCGCCGCCCGGCCCAACGACGCGCCCGCGCCCCGCACGCAGCCGGCAGCCGCGGGGCGCCTGCAAGGCCGCGTGCTGGTGGTGGAGGACAACTCCCTGGTGCGCGACGCGCTGCTGGCACTGCTGGACGGCTGGGGCCTGGAGGTGACCGCCGTCCACGATGCGCCCGGCGCCCTGCAGGCGCTGCGCACCACCACCTTCGACGCCGTGCTGAGTGACTGGAGGCTGCCCGGCGCCGACGACGGGCTGGCCGTGCTGCGCCAGGCACGAGCACTGCAGCCCGGCCTGAAACTGGCCGCCATGATCACGGGCGAGGACACGCAGCGCATGGCCGAGGCGCCACCGGACTTCCCCGTGTTGCGCAAACCCGTGCGGCCCCTGCGCCTGCGTGCTTTGCTGGAGCGATACCTGCGCGAGCACAAGGCCGCATAGGCGGGTTATTGGAAAGCACCGCCCATGCCGTTGAGCAGGCGCCTTCTTTTATGCATTTTTGGCCTCCAGCGCTTGCCCATCAAGCGCTGGCAGCTACTCTTTCAATAGCAATCAGCTGATCCGGCGGCCGTTCTCGGCATACACCGCCAGATAGATGGCGTCCGAGCCGATGTACGGAGCCTTGTTACCAAAGCCCACGCTGAAGTCGCCAAACGACAGCGAGCGGATGCTGGCCAGCCCCGCACGCAGGCGCTCGCGCGTGAGGTCCTTGCCGGCGTTCTTGAGGCCTTCGATCATGATCTGGGCATTGAGCCAGCCTTCCAGCGCGCTGGCGCTGTTGAGGTAGGCGGCTTCGGCGCCCACCGCCTTCATCGTGGCCTGGAACTTGCGAACCGCCACCGACTTCTGCGAATTGGCGTCGGGGAACACCTGCACCAGCGCCAGGCCGCGCGTGGAGGCGGCGAGCTTGGGCATCTCGGACGCGATCACGGTCACCGACAGGCCCGCCAGCGGCACGCCCTGGGCCTTGGTGCGAAAGGCCTGCACAAAGGCGGTGTTGGCCGTGCCCGTGGTGGCCAGCAGCACGGCCCCGGGGCGCTCGGCGGCCACCTTGTCGGCCAGCTCGGCGCCGTTCTTGCCGTCCACGGCCAGGGCAAACTCGCCGCCGCGCTCGACCTTGATCTCATCCAGCGCTGCGGACATGTCCTTGAGCACCTCTTTGCCAAACGGGTTGTCCAGGTACACCACCGCAATGCGCTTGAGGCCCATGTCCACGATCTGCTTGACCAGGCGCTGGGTTTCTTCGCGGTAGCTGGGGCGCAGGAAGAACACGTGCTTGTTGGCCGCTGCACGCAGCGATGTGGCGCCGGTCACCGGGCCCACGGTAGGAATGCCCTTGGACTCGATGAGCGGCAGGATGGACGCGGTGTTGGCCGTGCCCAGCGGCGAGATCAGTGCGAACACCGACTGCGCCTCCACCATCTCGGTCACGTTCTTGAGGGTGCGCGCGGCCACGTAACCGTCGTCCTTGACCTCCATGCGGATCTCGCGGCCCAACACGCCACCGGCGGCATTCACCTCGGCAAAAGCGGCCTTCATGCCCGCCACCTGCTCGATGCCCGCCTGCCCCAGCGGGCCCGTCAGCGCGATGGAGCAGCCCAGGGTGACGGAGCGCGCGGTCAGCGCCTCTTCGGCCGCCATCGCGGTATGGGCCCATGCGGGCAGGCCGGTAGCGGCGACGGCCTGGGTGGCACGCAAAAGAAATTGGCGACGGCTCATGGTGTGCAAGGCGGGTGAAACAAAGGGGCGGAGGCTACCGTGCACCTCGCCTTTGCACCTGTCCAATGGGCGACAAAGGGTGGCGGCAGCACATCAAACCAGGGTTTCTACTGAGATGCAAGCCCAGCGAAACACCTGAGGCGGCGCTCCCCACCGAGACGTTCTGCCCCGCGTACGCTCAGTCGTCCAACAGCTGGGGCAGCAACGTAGCCGCCGTGCCCTTCAGCACCTGGTGGGCCACCTCATCCAGCGCACTGGGCGCGGGGTTGAGCACCACCACCTGGGCACCGGCGGCCCGTGCCTGGTGGGCCAGGCCTGCGGCGGGATACACCGCACCGGCCGTGCCCACCACCAGCATCAGGTCGCACTGCTTGGCCGCCTGCTCGGCGGCCTCCAAGGTCGCCAGCGGCAAAGGCTCGCCAAACCACACCACGCCCGGACGCAGCAGGTTGCCGCAGCGGTCGCAGTACGGCGGGTGGCCGGCCACTGCGTGATCGATGAAGCAGCAGTTGCGCGGGGTGTCGAGCCACCGGTCCTGAAAGATGTCGCCGTGCAGGCACAGCACGCCGGTGCTGCCCGCGCGCTGGTGCAGCCCGTCCACGTTCTGGGTGATGAGGGTGAAGCGGCCGGGGTGGCGGCGCTGAAAGTCGGCCAGCGCCCGGTGCCCGGCGTTGGGCGACACGCCGGCCAGCAGGTCGCGCCGGTGCTGGTACCAGTCCCACACGCGCTGGGGGTGAGCGCGAAAGCCCGCCTCGGTCGCCATGTCTTCGGGGCGGAACTGTGCCCAGTACCCCGTCTGCACATCGCGGAAGGTAGGCACGCCCGACTCGGCGCTGACCCCGGCGCCCGTCAGCACAGCGATGCGCTGGCTGTGCCGGACCCAGGCTTTCACGGTGTCCAGCATGGAACCCTCATTGATGCGTGCAGCGGGCCGGGGATCAGGTCCGCTGGCGCAGCGCCTCGTACAGACACACGCCGCTGGCCACCGACACGTTCAGACTCTCCACCCCGCCCTTCATGGGAATGCTGACCAGCTCGTCGCAGGTCTTGCGCGTAAGCTGGCGCATGCCGTCGCCCTCGGCGCCCAGCACCAGGGCCACGGGGCCCTTCAAGTCCACCTGGTAAATGGTCTTGGGCGCATCGTCGCTGGTGCCGATGCACCAGATGTTGCGCTCCTTGAGTTCGTTCAGCGTGCGCGCCAGGTTGGTGACCATGAAGTACGGCATGGTCTCGGCCGCACCGCTGGCCACCTTGGCCACGGTGGCGTTGATGCCCACGGCATGGTCCTTGG
>DAIQRN010000202.1:0-5270 GCA_036786185.1 Acidovorax sp.
ACCACTGGCTGGACTACCCCGAGCGCGAGCGCGAGCTGGCCATCGTGCGCGCCCAGGTGCCGGGTGCGAGCGAGGCGCTGGCCGTGCAGGTGGCGGAGTTTGTGGGG
This sequence comes from Acidovorax sp., assembly GCA_036786185.1. Taxonomy (GTDB): domain Bacteria; phylum Pseudomonadota; class Gammaproteobacteria; order Burkholderiales; family Burkholderiaceae_C; genus Acidovorax. The sequence continues at coordinate 108 of DAIQRN010000202.1, forward strand.
CGGCTGCGCAGCCAGCCATTTGCCAACGCCTTCCAGCGCGCACCGGGCATTGCCGAGAGCGTGGAATGGGCCAAGGCGCTGGTCGCGCTCGACACCCTCGTGGTGGACCCGGAGGTGGTGTCCGACACGGCGGGCATTTTGTTCAAGCAGCGCGAGGACGTGGCGGCGCTCACGCGGGACATGGCTGCGCAACTGCTGCTCCCCGCCGAAACTTGAGAGGGTGTGAAAGCGCGGCCATGGCCCAAGGCGCAACGATTTCCCAACTCGGCGATGCCCGCACGGGCAAGCTCGCCGACAACCTGAGCGGCTTTGGCCGCGCCCTGCGCCGCGCCGGTGTGCGCGTGGACGCCGCGCGCATGGCACTGGCCCAGCAGGCCGTGATGCAGGTGGGCCTGCAGCGCCAGGACTTTTGCGCCGCGCTGGAGGCCGTGCTGGTCAGCCGCGAGCAGGACCGCCTGGTGTTCCGCGAGCTGTTTGACGCCTACTTTCGCAACCCCAACATTGCACAAAAGCTGCTGGCCCAGATGCTGCCCAGCGCCGAGTCCAAGGCCGATCCCGTGCAGCGCCGCCCGCGCGTGAGCGAGGCTCTGGCCCCCGTGCGCGCCGCCCGCAAGGCCCCAGCCACGCGCGAGGACGAAAAAATCGACTTCGACGCCGCCATGACCGCCAGCGACCGCCAGCGCCTGCACCATGCGGACTTCAACCAGCTCTCGGCCAGCGAATACCAGCTTGTGGAGCGCCTGGCGCGCGACATTTCGCTGCCCCTGCCGCACTACGCGGCGCGGCGCACCCGGCCCGGTGCGCGCGGCAGCCATCCGCACTGGCCGGGTGCCATGCAGCACGCGGCACACACCGGGGGCGAAATCCTGCAACTGCCCCGGCTGCAGCGCCGCCAGCAGCCGCTGCCCCTGCTGGTGCTGGTGGATGTGTCGGGCTCCATGGAGCGCTATGCGCGCCTGCTGCTGGCCTTCTTGCACGCCGCCACCGCGCCACGCCACGCGGGCGGCGGCCTGCGCCGCGACGTGTTTGCCTTTGGCACCGGCCTGACCGACCTCACTGCCGCCTTTCGCCAGGCCGACACTGACGCCATGCTGGCGCTGGCCAGCAGCGCCATCGCCGACTTTGCGGGCGGCACGCGCGTGGGGGCGTCGCTGGCCGCGCTGCGCCAGCAGCACGCCCGCCGCCTCGTGGGGCGGCGTACGCTGGTGCTGCTGATCAGCGACGGCCTGGACACCGGCGCGCCCGAGCTGCTGGAGCGCGAACTCGGCTGGCTGCGCCGCCATGCGCACCGCCTGCTGTGGCTCAACCCGCTGCTGCGCTTTGACGGCTATGCCCCCACGGCGCGCGGCTCTTCCGTGCTGCACCGGCAGGCCCATGGCATGCTGGCGGTGCACAACCTGGCCCGCCTGCAGGACCTGGCGGGCAGCCTGGCCGCGCTGCTGCGGCAATGAACACATCAACCATCGAAGGAGCGCACCATGGAAATGCAAGCCAGCCGCACTCTCGCCGTCAGCCAGCAGCAGGCCTGGGACGCGCTCAACGACCCCGAAGTCCTCAAGCTGTGCATCCCCGGCTGCGACAAAGTCGAGCCCACCGGCGACCACCAATATGCCGTGGCCATGGCCCTCAAGATCGGCCCCGTGTCCGCCAAGTTCGCGGGCAAGATCACGCTGTCCGACATCACCCCGCCCGAGAGCTACACCATCGCCTTCGACGGCTCGGGCGGCGTGGCCGGGTTTGGCAAGGGCCATGCCCAGGTCAAGCTGGTGCCGCTGCCCGCCGATGCCTTGGGGCAGGGCAGCTGTGAGCTGCACTACACCGTGCAGGCCACGGTGGGCGGCAAGATCGCGCAACTGGGCCAGCGCCTGATCGACGGCGCCGCCAAGACCATGGCCGAGGACTTCTTCAAGCGGTTTGACGACGAAATGCAGCGCCGCCACCCGCGCGCCGAGGCGCCGCCGCCAGACCCGGAGGCGGGCGCCGCGGCGTCTGGCGTGCTGGTGGCCACGGCCGGTGAGAACACGCCCGCCAGCGGCATCCCCGTCTGGGTGTGGGTGGTGGGCGCCGCCGCGCTGGTGGCGCTGGCCTGGTTCCTGAACTGAGCCACGCCATGGAAAACCTCGATGTCATGGTGCTGCGCACCCTGCACGGCTGGCGTGCCGCCGGGCGGCGCGCGCTGCTGGCCACGGTGGTGCGCACCTGGGGCTCGTCGCCCCGGCCGGTGGGCTCCATCATGGCGCTGTGCGAAGACGGCGCGGTGGTGGGCTCGGTCTCGGGCGGCTGCATCGAAGACGACCTGATCGACCGCCACACCCGCGCCTATGCACAGGCGGGGCAGGCATCGGCCACGGCGCACCGCATGCCCAGCGGGCCGCCCGCTTTCCTCAAGTACGGCGTCAGCGCCGACGAGGCCCACCGCTTTGGCCTGCCCTGCGGCGGCACGCTGGAGCTGCTGCTCGAATACGACCCCGACCCCGTGGGCCTGGCCGAGCTGATCCGCGCGCTGGAGGCGGGCCGCCTGATGCAGCGCACCGTGCGCCTGTCCGACGGCCAAGCCAGCCTGCAGCCCATTGCCGCGCCGCAGGACGTGGCGCTGGATGCCGAGCAGCTCACCAATACCTTTGGCCCCGAATACCGCATGCTGCTCATCGGCGCGGGCCAACTGGCGGAATACCTGGCCACCATGGCGCTGTTCAGCGGTTTTGCGGTGACGGTGTGCGACCCGCGCGAGGAGTACCGTGGCAACTGGAGCGTGCCCGGCGCCACCGTGGTCAGCGATATGCCGGACGACGTGGTGGCGGCCTTCAAGCCCGACCGCCGCAGCTGTGTGGTGGCCCTGACGCACGACCCCAAGCTCGATGACCTGGCGCTGCTGGAGGCGCTGGGGACCGAGGCGTTCTACGTGGGCGGCATCGGATCGCGCCGCAACAACGAGGCGCGCCGCGCGCGCATGGTGGAGCACTTTGACCAGACCGAGGCCAGCCTGGCACGCCTGCGCGGCCCCATCGGCATCTACATCGGCAGCAAGACGCCGCCCGAGATCGCGGTGAGCGTGATGGCCGAAATCCTGGCCGTGAAGAACGGCGTCACCCTGCCGCGCGACATGGCCGTGGCCCAGGCCAAGAACGAGCGGGAGCTGGGGCACAACGACCCCGGCGAGCACCCTGGCACGCCGGTGTGCGGTGTGCGCTGAACGGCGCCGGGCTGCGATCGGCCACAAAAAAACCCTCTCACGGAGGGCTTTTTTGTGGGTGGGGCCAAGCCCCAGAAACCGATCAGCCGCCCTTGTGGGTGCGCTTGCCGGGGTTCTTCTTGCTGCGGGTGGCCACGCCACGCTCCAGGCTGACGCGCTGGCCGCGGCCGGGGGTGGCCAGCGTCATGCCAGGCAGGGGCGTGGGACGGGGGGTGCGCTTGCGGTCTGCTTCGGTAACGATCTTGTTGCCCATGGTAATTCTCGGTCGGAGGTGGAAAAAAGAGGGATTTTAGGCCACAGCTGGTCCCGGGCCTTCAGCCGGCGTGAAACAGCTCGCGCAGCGCGGCGCAAAAGTCCTCGCCGCCGCTGATCGACAGGGTCAGCGTAGTGCGCAGCACCGCCGCCGGGCCTGCGGTGCTGCGCAAGGCGCCGACCGCTGGGTCAAAGTCCAGCGACAGCGGCGTGCTCACCTCCTGCACCCCTTGCAGGTCGTACTGCCACAGGCCGCCGTCTTCCAGCGGGCCGCAGGCGTCGGGCCAGTGCTGGTGCGCCCAGGCCAGCACCTGGGTGATCTCGGCGTGCAAGGCAGGCAACTGGGCGGGCAGCACGCTGGCCATGGCGTCAAAGGTGCCGGTGCCGTCGGCGTCCTCGCTGTAGTCAAAGTCCAGGTAGTTCAGGGTCATGGGGCATTGTCGCGTGGCGTTTTCTAAAATTCCCTCTTTCTTTCTGACAAGGATGCACGGTGGCCGAGAGCATGGTGTTGCAGGTGGAGGGGCTGGGCTTTGACTACCCGGAATGCAAGGTGTTCGCGCAATGGTCCATGGGCCTGCCCGCCGGGCTGGCGCTGGTGCGCGGCGATGAGAGCAGTGGCAAGACCACGCTGCTGCGCCTGCTGGCGGGGGAACTGGCGCCGCGCCAGGGACGGATCACGCTCCAAGGTCAGCCCTTGGCCGATGCACCACGGGAGCAGGTGTTCTGGGCCGATGCCCGTTCCGCTCACTTCGACCAGGCCGTGGCCCGTGCGTGGCTGGACAGCCAGCGCCCGCGCTACCCGCACTGGGACGACGCGGCCCTGGGCGCGCACATCGAAGGCTTTGCGCTTGCGCCGCACCTGGACAAGCCGTTCTTCGCCCTCTCCACCGGCAGTAGGCGCAAGGTGCTCATGGCCGGTGCGCTGGCCTCGGGTGCGGCGCTCACGTTGATCGACGAGCCGGTGGCGGGCCTGGACAAACCGTCGATCGCCTACCTGTGCCAGGCGCTGGCCCGGGCCGCTGCGCAGCCGGGGCGCATCGTGCTGGTGGCGCACTACGAAGCCTTGCCCGGCGCGCCCTGGCAGGCAGTGGTGGAGTTGCCCTAGACTTTCACCTGTTTTCTCCCCCAAGGACTGCTCCATGGACGCGCTTCTTTTCGTGCCGGTGGCCGTGGCCATCGCCCTCACGCCCGGCCCCAACAATTTTTGCGGCCTCAACAACGGCATCCGTGCGGGCATCGGCGCCGCGCTGGTGGCCACGCTGGGGCGGGTGGCGGCGTTCGCGATCTTCCTGACCATCTCAGCCGTGGGCCTGGGCGCGATGCTGCTGGCGTCCGAGGCGGCGTTCACCGCCGTGAAATGGGTGGGCGCCTGCTACCTCTTCTGGCTGGGCTGGCGCGCCTGGCGCAGCCGCGAGTTCAGCGGCCTGGAGGTGGTGGAAGGCGGCGATGTGGCTTCCAGCGGTGCGCCCGTGCGTCTTCGGGCCCTCATCACGCAGGAGTTTCTGCTGGGCATCACCAACCCCAAGGCCATCATCCTGTTCGCGGCCATCTTCCCGCAGTTCATCGACCCCAGCCAGCCCGCGGCGCGCCAGTTCCTGGTGCTGGGCACCGTGTACCTGTGCGCCGAGTTCGTGGCCACGGCGGTGTATGCAACGGGTGGGCGGCAGATCCGTCGCTTCATCCGCACCTCGCGCGGCGTGGTGCGCCTGAACAAGGCC
>DAIQRN010000203.1:0-5269 GCA_036786185.1 Acidovorax sp.
CGCACCGCGAGAAGGTCGAGCACATCATCGACTTCCTCGAAATCCAGGCCTTTCGCAAGACGCCCGTGGGCCAGTTGCCCTACGGCCTGCAAAAGCGCGTGGACCTGGGCCGCGCCCTGGCCATGGAGCCGCAAGTGCTATTGCTCGACGAGCCCATGGCCGGCATGAACGTGGAAGAGAAGCAGGACATGTGCCGCTTCATCCTGGACGTGAACGACGAGTTCGGCACCACCATCGTGCTGATCGAGCACGACATGGGCGTGGTGATGGACATCTCCGACCGCGTGGTGGTGCTGGACTACGGCAAGAAGATCGGCGACGGCACGCCGGATGAAGTGCGCAGCAACGAAGACGTGATCAGCGCCTACCTTGGCACGAGCCACTGAAAGGCGGGAGACAAACAATGGCATTCTTTCTGGAAACACTGATTGGCGGCCTCATGGCCGGCATGCTGTATTCGCTGGTGGCGCTGGGCTTCGTGCTGATCTACAAGGCCTCGGGCGTTTTCAACTTCGCCCAGGGCGCGATGGTGCTGTTCGCGGCCCTGGCCATGGCACGCTTTGCTGAATGGATTCCCCAGTGGACCGGCATTGCCAGTCCCATCGTAGCCAACCTCGCAGCCTTCGTGATCGCGGGCGCCATCATGTTCGTGGTGGCCTGGGTGATCGAGAAACTGGTGCTACGCCATCTGGTGAACCAGGAGGGCGCCACGCTGCTCATGGCCACACTGGGCATCACCTATTTTCTGGAAGGCCTGGGCCAGACGCTGTTCGGCAGCGACATCTACAAGATCGACATCGGCATGCCCAAGGAGCCGGTTTTTGCCTTGGAAAGCGTTTTCCAGGGCGGCATCCTGATCAACAAGGAAGACGTAATTGCTGCTGCCATCGCAGCAGCGCTGGTAGCCCTGCTCAGCGTGTTCTTTCAGAAAACCTCCACCGGCCGCGCGCTGCGGGCCGTGGCCGACGACCACCAGGCCGCCCAGTCCATCGGCATTCCGCTCAACCGCATCTGGGTCATTGTGTGGTGCGTGGCCGGCGTCGTGGCCCTGGTGGCCGGGATGATCTGGGGCAGCAAGCTGGGGGTGCAGTTCTCGCTGACCACCGTGGCGCTGCGCGCGCTGCCAGTGGTGATCCTGGGCGGCCTCACCTCAGTGCCTGGCGCCATCATCGGCGGACTGATCATCGGCGTGGGCGAGAAGCTCTCCGAGGTGTACCTGGGCCCGTTCGTGGGTGGAGGCATCGAGATCTGGTTTGCCTATGTGCTGGCGCTTGTCTTCCTTCTTTTCCGCCCACAGGGGCTGTTCGGCGAGAAGATCATCGACCGGGTGTAACCCATAACTACAAGAACAGGAGACCTCCATGCTTTACCGCGAAAACGGCCAGTTCAAAACCAGCTACCGCGCCGACCAGCAGATCTTTCCGATCGCACAGGATCGCATCGCAATCGGCCTGCTGCTGGCACTGGCCTTCATTGCCGTGCCCCTGCTGGCCAACGACTACACCTTCCGTGCCATCCTGATTCCTTTCGTCATCATGGCGCTGGCGGCCCTGGGGGTGAACATCCTGGTGGGCTATTGCGGCCAGATCTCGCTGGGCTCGGGCGCCTTCATGGCCGTGGGTGCCTACGGGGCCTACAACTTCTTCGTGCGCTTTCCGGGCATGCCGCTGATCCCGGCGCTGATCCTGGGCGGGCTGTGCGCCACCTTCTTCGGCATCCTGTTCGGACTGCCCAGCCTGCGCGTGAAGGGGCTGTACCTGGCCGTGGCCACGCTGGCGGCGCAGTTCTTCAGCGACTGGATGTTCCTGCGCATCAAGTGGTTCACCAACAACTCCGACTCGGGCTCGGTGTCGGTGAACAACCTGCAAGTCCTTGGCATGCCCCTCGAAAGCGCAACCAGCAAATACATCTTCTGCCTGGCACTGCTCGTGATCGTGGCCCTGCTGGCCAAGAACCTGGTGCGCGGCGCCATCGGCCGTGAGTGGATGGCCATCCGCGACATGGACGTGGCCGCAGCCGTGATCGGCATCCGCCCTATGTACGCCAAGCTCAGCGCGTTTGCCGTGAGCTCCTTCATCGTGGGCATGGCCGGCGCTCTGTGGGCCTTTGTGCACCTGGGCGCCTGGGAGCCCGCAGCGTTCTCGGTGGAGGTGTCATTTCGCTTGTTGTTCATGGTGATCATTGGCGGCCTGGGCTCCATCATGGGCGCCTTTTTCGGCGCGGCCTTCATCGTGGTGTTGCCCATCTTTCTCAACCAGTTTCTGCCCGCCTTCCTGGGTATGTTCGGCATCGAGATATCCACCGCAGGCATCTCGCACGCCGAGCTGATGATCTTCGGCGCGCTCATCGTGTGGTTCCTCATCGTCGAACCCCATGGTCTGGCCAAACTGTGGTCCACCGCCAAGCAGAAGCTGCGCCTGTGGCCCTTCCCTCATTGATTTCCTCCCCGTGCTTCACCACTTATTCATCCAAAGGAGACATCCATGAAGCTTTCGAAAATCGTGATCGCCGCCGCAGTGGTTGCAGCGGGCGCATCGTCCGTCACGACCAGCGCCCTCGCGCAAGCCAAGGAGCAGTTCTTCCCACTGCTGTCCTATCGCACCGGACCCTACGCACCCAACGGAACGCCCTGGGCCAACGGCAAGCAGGACTACATCAAGATGATCAACGCGCGTGATGGCGGCATCAACGGCGTCAAGCTCACCTTTGAAGAATGTGAAACCGGCTACGCCACCGATCGCGGCGTGGAGTGCTACGAGCGCCTCAAGAGCCGCCCAGGCGTGTCCCTGTTCGACCCGCAGGCCACAGGCATCACTTTTGCGCTGACCGAGAAGGCCCCCGTGGACAAGATCCCGCTGATGACGCTGGGCTACGGCCTGTCGGTGGCGCAGGATGGCATGGCCTTCAAGTGGAATTTCCCGTTCATGGGCAGTTACTGGACCGGCGCCGACATCCTGATCCAGCACATCGGCAAGAACGCTGGCGGTCTGGACAAGCTCAAGGGCAAGAAGATCGCGCTGGTCTATCACGACAGCCCCTTCGGCAAGGAGCCCATCCCGCTGCTGCAAGAGCGCGCCAAGATGCACGGCTTTGAGCTGCAGATGCTGCCCGTGACCGCGCCCGGCGTGGAGCAAAAGGCCACCTGGCTGCAGGTGCGCCAGAGCCGCCCCGACTACGTGCTGCTGTGGGGTTGGGGCGTGATGAACTCCACCGCCCTCAAGGAAGCGCAGGCCACGGGCTTCCCACGCGACAAGATGTACGGCGTGTGGTGGGCCGGTGCCGAGCCCGATGTGCGCGACGTGGGCGAAGGCGCCAAGGGCTACCACGCCCTGGCGCTGAACGGCTATGGCACGCAGTCCAAGGTGATCCAGGACATCCTGAAGAACGTACACGACAAGGGCCAAGGCACGGGTCCCAAGGACGAAGTGGGCTCGGTGCTGTACACGCGCGGCGTGATCATCCAGATGCTAGCCGTCGAGTCGGTGCGCCGCGCGCAGGAGCGCTTTGGCAAGGGCAAGGTCATGACCGGCGAGCAAATCCGCTGGGGCATGGAAAACCTGGCCCTGGACCAGAAGAAGCTGGACGCACTGGGCTTCAAGGACGTGATGCGCCCGCTGTCCACCAGCTGCGCCGACCACATGGGCTCCACCTGGGCACGCGTGCACACCTGGGACGGCAAGAAGTTCAACTTCTCCTCCGACTGGTACCAGGCCGATGAGCAAATCATCAAGCCCATGGTGAAGGCAGGCGCGGAGAAGTACCTGGCGGACAAGAAGATGACGCGCCGGGAACCTGCTGACTGCAATAGCTAAGTACGGCCCCTGCGCGGCTGTGCCGTTTCCCCCTCCTCTCGAATCGCTCGCGCGATTCGGGAAGGGGGACGGCACCGATGGCCTGGCAGAGCCAGTTCCACGGTGTCACTGGCCTGGCCGCGACAGTTTCAACAGATAGCGCCGAACGGCTGCGTTTGCAGCCGCCAATCGAAAGGGTTGCACCGCAATCTTTTCGATTGGCACAGCGAAGGCAACACCATGGACTCCAACAACATCGTTCTCAACGTCAACGGCATCGAGGTCATCTACAACCACGTGATCCTCGTGCTCAAGGGTGTCTCGCTGCAGGTGCCCGAAGGCCGCATCGTCGCCATCCTGGGCGGCAATGGCGCGGGCAAGACAACCACGCTGCGCGCCATCTCCAACCTGCTCAAGGGCGAGCGCGGCGAGGTCACCAAGGGCTCGATCGAACTTCGCGGCGAGCGCATCGAAAACCTCTCGCCCGCCGACCTGGTGCAGCGCGGCGTGGTGCAGGTGATGGAGGGGCGGCATTGTTTTGCCCACCTGACCATCGAAGAGAACCTGATGACGGGCAGCTACACCCGCACCAGCAAGGCCGAGATCGCGGCCAATCTGGAGAAGGTCTACAACTACTTTCCGCGCCTCAAGACCCGCCGCACCTCGCAGGCGGCCTACACCTCGGGCGGCGAGCAGCAGATGTGCGCAATTGGCCGTGCACTGATGGCCAACCCCAGCATGGTGCTGCTGGACGAACCCTCCATGGGCCTGGCGCCGCAGATCGTGGAAGAGGTGTTCAACATCGTGCAGGACCTGAACAAGAAGGAAAAGGTGACCTTCCTGCTGGCCGAGCAGAACACCAACATGGCACTCAAATATTCGGACTACGGCTACATCATGGAAAGCGGACGTGTGGTGATGGACGGCGCTGCGGGCGACCTGGCCAACAACGAGGACGTGAAGGAGTTCTACCTGGGCATGGGCGGCGGCGAGCGCAAGAGCTTCAAGGACGTCAAGAGCTACAAGCGGCGCAAGCGCTGGCTTGCTTGAGAAGCCCCCCTGTGTCGCCTTCGGCGCCTTCCCCCAAGGGGGACGCCACCAGCGCGGCGGGGCGGCCCTTGCGCGGTGGCGCTGGCCTTCGGCAGCGCCCGTATCTAGGGCATCGCACTTTTCAGACCCCGGAAGAATTACTCCTTATTTCATAGCTGCTTGCGCTTGATGGATAAGCGCCAGAGGCCAATTTCACCTTCAACCACCTCACAAGGAAACCCAGGCATGAGCACGTTCTATGACGCCCTGGAAACGCGCAGTCCCGCCGAGCGCGAAGCGGCCTTGATGGCGGCGCTGCCGCAGCAGATTGCCCATGCCCAGAAGGCGTCACCCGCCTTTGCCAGCATCCTGGCGGGCGTGGATGCATCGACCATCACCAGCCGCGCGGCGCTGGCGCAACTGCCTGTCACGCGCAAGTACGAGCTGCT
>DAIQRN010000204.1:0-5249 GCA_036786185.1 Acidovorax sp.
GGCGGCTTGCAGCAGGGTGGTGCGGCGGGACAGACTCATGGCGCGGGTCCTCTTGGGTGGTGGTGATGCGGACCTATGGTGTGTTTCGAAACTGTCAATTGACTGTCCTGAAGATCAGGGTAAACCAGGATGAAAATGCTGATGGTGAAGGGCTTTCTTTTTTCAAAAATGATAGCTATCTGCGCTTGATGGATAAGCGCTAGAGGCCAATTTGAATAAAAAAACCCGGCCTCGCAATCGCGGGGCCGGGTGGATGGGGGGCGCTGGCGGATTTGTTACAGCGAGTCGATAAAGCTGCGCAGCTTGTCCGAGCGCGAGGGGTGCTTGAGCTTGCGCAGCGCCTTGGCTTCGATCTGGCGGATGCGCTCGCGCGTCACGTCGAACTGCTTGCCCACTTCTTCCAGCGTGTGGTCACTGGTCATCTCGATACCGAAGCGCATGCGCAGCACCTTGGCTTCGCGCGGCGTGAGGCCATCGAGGATGTCCTTGACCACGTCGCGCAGGCCGGCCTGCATGGCGGCTTCGATGGGGGCGGTGTTGGCACCGTCCTCGATGAAATCGCCCAGGTGGCTGTCGTCGTCGTCGCCGATGGGGGTTTCCATGGAGATCGGCTCCTTGGCGATCTTCATGATCTTGCGGATCTTGTCCTCCGGGATCTCCATCTTGGCCGCCAGGATGGACGCATCGGGCTCGAAGCCGAACTCCTGCAGGTGCTGGCGGCTGATGCGGTTCATCTTGTTGATGGTCTCGATCATGTGCACCGGGATGCGGATGGTGCGCGCCTGGTCGGCGATCGAGCGGGTGATGGCCTGGCGAATCCACCAGGTGGCGTAGGTCGAGAACTTGTAGCCGCGGCGGTATTCGAACTTGTCCACGGCCTTCATCAAGCCGATGTTGCCTTCCTGGATCAGGTCCAGGAACTGCAGGCCGCGGTTGGTGTACTTCTTGGCGATGGAGATCACCAGGCGCAGGTTGGCCTCGATCATCTCCTTCTTGGCATCGCGCGAAGTGGCTTCACCTTCGTTCATGCGCTTGTTGATGCCCTTGAGCTCGGAGAGCGGCACCACCACGCGGGCCTGCAGGTCCATCAGCTTTTGCTGCAGGTCCTGGATGGGCGGAATATTGCGCCCGATGATGGTGGACCAGGGCTTGCCGGCGGCGGCCTGCTTTTCGACCCACTTGAGGTTCAGCAGGTTGGGCGGGAAGTCCTTGATGAAGGTCTCCTGCGGCATGCCGCACTTGTCCACGATGATGCGGCGCAGCTCGCGCTCCTTCTTGCGCACGTCGTCCACCTGGCCGCGCACCATGTCGCACAGCTTCTCGATGGTCTTGGCCGTGAAGCGGATGGTCATGAGCTCGGCCGAGAGGGCATGCTGCGCCTTCATGTAGGCGGGCGAGCCGTAGCCTTCCTTGTCGTAGGCCTTGTGCACCTTCTCGAACATCTCGCGGATGCGGTCGAAGCGGCGCAGGGCCTCGTTCTTGAGCTCTTCAAGCTTCTTGGTCAGGGCCTTGCTGCCGCCCTTGCCGTCGTCGTCGTCTTCCTCGTCGTACTCGTCGAAGTCTTCTTCGGCCACGTAGTCGTCGGCCTCATCGGGGTCGGAGAAGCCGTCCACGATGGTCGAGATGACGACCTTGCCTTCGCGGATCTCCTCGCCCATGTTCAGGATCTCGGCGATGGTGGCGGGCGATGCGCTGATGGCCTCCATCATGGCCATCAGACCGCCTTCGATGCGCTTGGCGATCTCGATTTCGCCTTCGCGCGTGAGCAGCTCGACCGTGCCCATCTCGCGCATGTACATGCGCACGGGGTCGGTGGTGCGGCCGAATTCGCTGTCCACGGTGGACAGGGCGGCTTCGGCGGCTTCTTCGGCTTCTTCCTCGGTGGCGCCAGCGGGGGCGTTGTCGGTGATGATCAGCGCTTCGGCGTCGGGCGTCTGCTCGTACACCGCCACGCCCAGGTCGTTCAGCGTGGTGATGACGGCTTCGAGCGTTTCGGCATCGACCAGCTTGTCGGGCAGGTGGTCGGAGATTTCAACGTGCGTGAGGTAGCCGCGCGTCTTGCCCAGCTTGATCAGGGTCTTCAGGCGCGAGCGGCGCTTGGCCAGGTCTTCCTCGGACAGCACGGTCTCGTCCAGGCCGAACTCCTTCATCAAGGCCCGTTCCTTGGCCTTGCTGATCTTCATGCGCAGAGGCTTGACCTTTTCGACCGTGGCCGCGGCCTCGGGCGCTTCTTCGACCTCGCCTTCGAGATCGGATTCGATGTCGGACAGATCGGCGTCGTCGCCGCCGTCATCGCCCGCACCGGCCTTGGGCTTGCGACCGCGCTTGGCGGGGGCCTTGGTGCCAGCGGCGGCGGCCTTGGCGGGGCGGCCGGGGCGCTTCTTGGGCGCGGCGGCTTCCGCGTCGCCGTCGGCAGCGGCGGCCTTGGCGCGGGTGGGCTTTTTCTTCAGCAATTCATCGGCGGCTTTGCTCAGCTCGGCAGAACTTTTCACGGGCACTGGTTTGACTTTCGTGGCGGCCTTGGCGGGCGCGGCAGCGGGCTTTTTGGCCGCAGCTTTCGCGGATGCCTTGGCGGCAGGGGTGGTAACGGCCTTGGCGGCGGTACCTGGAGCAGACTTGAGCGGCTTCGCGGACTTTTGAGCGGGCATGGACACCTCAGAATCAAAAACTGACACAAAGAAAACGCAAACGCCACAGATCCCGGCGCAGGTGGCAAGCGAGCCTCGGAAGGTCGTCGCTAACGAGGGGAAACCCTCAGGGGCAAGATGTCTGGGCGATCATTTGGTGTGCAGTCCTTGCGATGGGTGGGCAGGTTGTGCGCGTTTGTCACTGTCGCCCGGCTCGGAGGTGCTGCTGTCGCTCTTGCCGCTAACTAACCCTACATTATACCGCCCTGAAGGAATTCAAGTAGCGGTGGCCGGCCCGCCCAGCAAGGCGGTGCGCCTTTGCTCCAGCGCGCGGTAGCGCTCCAGGGCCGTCGGGTCCTGGTCCACCTGCAGCACCAGCAGCTTTTGCTGGGCCTTGATGTCCTCGATCTGCATGCGGTTGAGCAGGTCGCGCAGCTCCAGCCGCAGCTCCTGCAGCTCGCCCTCGGTCTGGGCGTGCGATCCGGTCATGACCTTGACGGCCAGCGCCTCGCACTCGTGCTCACGCAGGCTTTCGCGCAGCACGGCCCAGGCCAGGGGGCCGTGCTCGTGGAACTGCACCTCCAGCCAGCTGAACAAGGGGCCGTGGGGTGCCGGTTGCGCGCACAGGGTGGCGTGGTCGTCGTGCGTCAATTCGTCCAGAAATTCCATGTGCGAGAGCAGCAGGCGCGCGGCGTGGTCCGTGCGGCTGGCGGTGGGCGTGCGCGGCAGGCGGGGCTGGGGCGGCCAGGGCGCGTCGGTGTCTTTTCTTTTCCAGCCACCTTTCCAGTCGCCGCCCTTGCGCATGGGCGGCTTGCTGTAGGCGCTGGCAAAGGGCTGCGCCGTGGCAGGCGCGTCCCAGGGCGGGGGCGCTGGCTCATAGGCTGCGGGCGCGGGGGCATGGCCCGCGTGCTGTGGGCGGGGCGCTTCGCGCGCGCTGGCCTGGCCCCACAGGTCGGCCAGGTCCTGGGCCTTGAGCTGGGTCAGGTCTGCCAGTTCGCCGAGCAGTTGCCGCTTGAGCACGCCGTCGGGCAACGCGGTCCACAGCGGGCGGGCGTTGCTGGCCATGTGGGCGCGGCCTTCGGCGGTGGCCAGGTCGCAGCCCTCGCTGGCCGCTTCGACCAGGAAGCGGCTCAGCGGTACGGCGTCATCCACATGCCGGGCAAACGCATCGGCGCCATGGGCCCGGATGAAGCTGTCCGGGTCGTGCTCGGCGGGCAGAAACAAGAACTTGATGCTGCGCGTGTCGCTGGCGTGGGGCAGGGCGCCGTCCAGCGCCTTGCGTGCGGCGCGCCGCCCCGCCGAGTCTCCGTCAAAGCTGAACACCACGGATTCGGTAAAGCGCAGCAGCTTGTGCACGTGCTCGGGCGTGCAGGCCGTGCCCAGCGTGGCCACGGCGTTCGGGAAGCCCAGCTGCGCCAGGGCCACCACGTCCATGTAGCCCTCGGTGACCAGGGCGTAGCCCGCTTCGCGGATGGCGGTGCGGGCCTCGAACAGGCCATACAGCTCGCGGCCCTTGTGGAAGACCGGCGTTTCGGGGGAGTTGAGGTACTTGGGTTTGTCATCACCCAGCACCCGCCCGCCAAAGCCAATGCACTCGCCCTTGACGTTGCGGATCGGGAACATCACGCGGTCCCGAAAACGGTCGTAGCGTTTGCCACCGTCCTCGTCGTTCACGATGACCAGGCCGGACTCTTCCAGCAGCGGGTCGTCGTAGTGCGCAAACACGCTGGCCAGGCTGCGCCAGCCCTCGGGCGCGTAGCCCAGGCCGTAGCGCTTGGCCGTGGCGCCCGAGACGCCGCGTCCCTTGAAGTAGGCGACGGCGCGCTGGGATTCGCGCAGTTGCTGGCGGTAGGCGTCGCCTGCCTTTTCCAGCACGTCGGTCAGCGTGGCCTGCTTCTGGCGCGCGGCGGCGGCGCGCTCCTTTTCTTGCGGGGAGATGTCGTCGTCCGGCACCGAGAGGCCCACCTGCTGCGCCAGGTCCTGCACGGCCTCGACAAAGCCCATGCCCGCGTGCTCCATCAAGAAGCTGATGGCGTTGCCATTTTTTCCGCAACCAAAGCAGTGATAGAACTGTTTGGCGGGGCTGACGCTGAAGGAGGGCGATTTCTCGCCATGAAAGGGGCACAGCCCCATGAAATTGGCCCCGCCTTTCTTGAGCTGGACATAGCGGCCCACGATGTCAACCACATCGACGCGGGCGAGCAGCTCCTGGATGAAAGACTGGGGGATGGTCACGCGGCGTATTGTCCGCGTAAATTTGGCGGGTCGCCTTTGCACGGGGTGGCGGGGGCAGAAGGGCTGGCGTCAGCCAATGGCGCTACGCTGAGCCTTGTTCACATTTTGATTTGACGCGAGCCGAGCCATGACCTCCATCTTTGACCAGCATTTGCCCCGCACCGAAGCCAACTTCGCACCTCTGTCCCCACTGTCGTTCATCGAGCGCACGGCCGAGGTCTATCCCGACCGCCTGGCCATCGTGCATGGCGAGCTGCGCCAGACCTGGGGCCAGACCTATGCACGCTGCCGCCGCCTGGCCAGCAGCCTGCGCCGCGCCGGCATTGGCAAGAACGACACCGTGGCGGTGATGCTGCCCAACACCCCGCCGATGGTGGAGGCGCATTT
>DAIQRN010000205.1:0-5249 GCA_036786185.1 Acidovorax sp.
GCGCATTCTCGTGAACGGGCGTAGTCCTGCGGCTGCGGGGCCGCTGCGGCGGTGCGTGCGGCCCGGGCGCGGTCCTGTTCGGCCGCGCGGCGGGCGTCCTGCTCGGCGGCCGTGGCTTCGGCTTCCAGGCGATGCTGTTTGCGCTCCAGAGCCTCGGCGGCCTGTTCACGCTCTTGCTGCAGCTCGGCAGGGGTTTTGCGCGCCTCGACTTCATGCGCGGTGGTCCCGCTGGCGCAACTGCCGTCGGTGTAGGTGACCTTGCCAGTGCGGGCGTCGGTGCAGCGCACCACCTGCGCCTGGGCCGACAGCGACAGCAGCAGGGCGGTGGACAGTAGCCCCCAACGCAGCGGCACGGTGGACAGCATCACGGCTCCTGCGCTCAGGGCATCTTGTCTGCGTGGGGCATCCAGCGGCCGTTGCTGGGGTTGTAGCGGTCGTAGTCGGTGCGCGGGCTGCCGTCGGGGTTGCGGCTTTCGGCTCGGGCGCGGTTGCGCTCGGCGTCGCGGCGCTGGCGGTCGGCCTGCTCGCGCTCACGCTGGCGGCGGTCGGCGTCACGGGCCTGCTGGTTGCGGCGGTCCTGTTCGCGTTCGCGGGCGATGCGGTCACGCTCGGCACGGTTTCTTTCACGCTCGGCGCGGTCCCTGTCGCGTTCACGCTCGCGCCAGTCGTTGCTGTGGCGGCTGCGATCGCGTTCCCAGCGGTCGTCACGGTCGCGCCCGCCGTAGTAGTAGGCGGGGGGCGGTGCCTGGTAGGCGGGGTAGCTGGGGGTGGAGTACACCGGCTGCGCCGTGCCGTAGATGTAGCCCGGCTGCTGGTAGCCCGGCTCGTAGTAGGGGTCGCCCGGCACGGTGGCGCAGGCCGTCATCGCGGCGCCCAGGACAGCGACAGAAAGGATGCGGGCGAGTGTGTATGTCATGCTGAATTGGACCCCGGCTGAGAGAGGGCGGTTCCGCCCGGTGCGTAAAGCCCCTGAAAAGCACTCCGGCGGAATGTTACAAATTCAGCGGCTGCGCGGGCCAGGGCATATTCCTGTAGCGCCCCAGTCCGCTGTTTGGTTGACTGGGCACCGGCACCGTGCCTTGCAAATCATCAAAAACAATAGCTACCAGCGCTTGACGCATAAGCGCTGGCAGCCAAAAAGGCTTGAAAACCTGGCGGGCGCAGGCCCCGGCGTGCCTACTTGGGCAGCACGCGGCGCAGAGTGTCGGCCAGGTCTTCGGCCACGAACTTGGCCACATAGCCGTCGGCCCCCACGCTGCGCACATGGTCTTCGTTGGCGGAGCCGGACAGCGACGAGTGGATGACTACCGGCAAGCCATGAAAACGCGCGTCCTGCTTGATGTTGCGGGTCAGGGTGAAGCCGTCCATCTCGGGCATTTCCAGGTCGGTCAGCACCATGGCCACGCGGTCGAGCACGGTCTTGCCCTCGGCCTCGGCGCTCTTGGCGATGGCGTTGAGGCGGTCCCAGGCTTCCTTGCCGGACTTGACCAGCTCGAACGGCGCCTTGAGCGCCTTGAGCTCCTGCTCGATGAGCGATCGCGCCACAAAGGAGTCATCCGCCGCCAGGACGATGGTGCCGGGCTTGAGCTGCAGCCGGGCGCCCACCTTTTCCTCGGTCACCTCCTGGCCGTCGGAGGGCGAGATCATCTGCAGGATGGCCTCCACGTCCAGCACCTGAGCCAGGCGGGATTCGTCGGTATTGCCGTCCAGGCGGGCGATGCTGGTCACCAGGTTGCCCCTGGCGCCGCTGGCCTCGGCCGACAGCACCTGCTTCCAGTCCAGCCGGGCAATGTCTTCCACCGACTCCACCGCAAAAGCCTGCGTGGTGCGCGCGTACTCGGTCACCAGCATGATGTTCAGGCCCGTCTGGGGCTTGCAGCCCACGATGGAGGGCAGGTCCAGCACCGGGATCACCTGGCCGCGCAGGTTGACCACCCCCAGCGAGTGCGGTGCCGCCCCCGCAATGGGCGTGATGCTGGGCATGGCCACGATCTCGCGGATCTTGAAGACGTTGATGCCAAACAGCTCGGACTTGCCCAGGGCGCTGTCCACCCCCAGGCGAAACAGCAGCAACTCGAACTTGTTGGTGCTGGTGAGGTTGGCTCGCTCGTCAATATCTTTCTGCGCTATTTTCATATTGGTCCTTCGCGCGGAAATGAAGATACGCGCTTTTACAAATTCTAGGATCAGAACGCTGCGCGCAGTGCGGTAAATGTTCAGGCAATACCCGAACATTGCAGTGCAGCATGCTTTCGCGCGCGCCGGACGGAGCCGTTGCCATGGCCGTGCGCCCTGGTGTGTGCCGCAACGCCCCGTGCTGCCCACTGGGGTGGTGGTCAGGCCACGTTGCTGCGGGGCGCCTGATCTTGAGCTGTGTGAGAGGCCTGCATGTCGCTGGCCAGGCGGTGAAGCAGCCCGAGCATGGGCGCATCCGAGGCGTCGCAGGCCAGACCGATGTGGCGCGAGAACGCCAGAGGTCCGTCCAGGGGCCGCGTGAGCGCGCGGCGCGCGCGGGCCGCATGTGATTGCGGCACCACGGCCAGGCCCATGCCAGCGTCCACCATGTGCAGCAGCAGCTCCTCGCGCGCGGCGCTGGCCTGCACCTGCAGCGCGATGCCGCGTTCGGCCAGCAGGCGGATGAAGGACTGGTGCAGCGGGCAGTACGGCCATTCGATGAGGGGCAGGCCTTCGATGTCCGCCAGGCCGAAGCGCTTTTTGAAGCGCAGTGGGTGCTGTTCGGGCACCAGCATCACATAGGGCTCGCGCCACAGCGGCGCGAAGGTGTCGCTGGCGGGCTTGCAATGCTCGGCGACCAGGCGCAGCCGGGCTTCTTGTGCGCTGGCGGTCAGCCGTACCAGGGTGTGGGGCAGTTCCTGCGCGATTAGCGCGAACAAGGGTGCCGCGGGCTCCACCATCAGGTCGTCCTGCAGGAAGATGCCCAGCGTTTCACGCGGCGCATCGCGAAAGTCGCGCACCATGGCGCTGGACTGGGCCAGCAGGCTGCAGGCGCGCGGGTACAGCCGGTGCGCGGCGGGCGTGGGGGCCAGGCCCTGGCGGCTGCGCTCGAACAGCGTGGTGTTCAGTGTGTCCTCCAGCCCCTTGATGGCCATGCTGATGGACGGCTGCGCCACAAAGCAGCGCCGCGATGCGGCTGTGACCGAGCGCTCTTCATAGGCCGCCACGAAATAGCCCAGGGCGCGCAGGTCAAACAGCATGGCGGCCAAAGCCTCCTCAAACGGGGGTGATGGTGGTGACGGTCTCGCGGAAATAGTCCAGCTGGCCGCCCTGGGAGTGGCTCGTGATCCAGGTCACCGATTCCACATCGCGCTGTTGTACCGCATAAAAGAAGCGCTGGTGGAATTGCGTGAGCACCCAGCCGTTGCCCAGGTCCTGGCTGTGGGTGCGCACGATGGCCGTGCCGCGCGGGAAGACCTCTGCGCCCAGGCGCTGCAGCACGGCCAGCAGCTCTGCCTTGCTGCGCGCCACCTGCCAGCTGGTGTCCGCGTCGTCGCGGTAGTGGTCGATGCGGAAGTCCACGTCGTCCGCGATCACGTTCAGCAGCGTGGGCACGTCGCCCTGGGCAAAGGCCATAAGCACCTGGTCGATGGGGTGGGTGGCAAGGGGCGTCGTCGTCATGGGAAGGCTCCAGTCAAAAAAGAAGCCGTGACTGTAGGCAGCGCCCAGTGCCCGCACAACGATGGAATTTATGGCCCGAAGCGATAAAAAAACGATGGAGGCAAAGCGCCGTCAATCCGTGACACCCGGCACCCGCTGCAGGTATGCATGCAGCGCTGCGATGGCCTGGCGCACCTTGGCGGGCTGCGCGTCGCGCTGGGGTGTGACGGCCCAGATGTCCAGCGTGCCAAACGACCAGTCGGGCAGCAGGCGCACCAGGCGTCCCGCCTGCAGGGCGTCGTGCGCGTCCATGCTGCCCACCAGCGCCAGGCCCAGCCCGGCCTCGCACATCTGCTGGATGGACAGCTGGTTGTTGCTGGCGATGCGCGGCTCCACGCGCAGCGTGCGCGGCTCGCCAGCGGGCGTGTGCAGGTCGATCCGCAGGCCGCCGCCTTCGCGTGCAAAGCCCAGCCAGCTGTGCGTGAGCAGGGCGTCGGGGTGCAGCGGCCGCCCGTGGGCGGCCACCCAGCCGGGGGCGGCGCACAGCTGCCACTGCATGCCGCCCAGGCGCCGCGCCGCCCAGTTGGAGTCCTGCAGCCGGCCATAGCGCACGGCCAGGTCGATGCGGGCGTTGATGAGGTCGATGGGCGCGTCGTCCACCAGCAGGCGCAGGCGCAGGGCGGGGTGGTCCGTCAGCAGCGAGCCCAGCGCGGGCGCAACATGCCGCGCAAAGCCCACGGTGGCCGACAGGCGCAGCTCGCCGCTGGGCTCGTCGCGTGAGGCCGCCAGCTCCGCCCGCGCCTGTTCCGCCGCAGCCCACATGGCCGCGCAGCGGGCGTGGTAGCGCTGGCCCGCCTCGGTCAGCGCCAGTTGGCGCGTGGAGCGGTGCAGCAGCGTCACGCCGCCGTCGCTCTCCAGCTTGCGCACCTGCTGGCTCACGGCCGAGGTGCTGAGCCCCAGGGCGCGGGCTGCGCCGCTCATCGAGCCGTGCTGCACCACGGCCACAAAGATGCCCATGCGTTTGAGATCGTCCATGCGGGGTAATTGTGAAGCCTCGCTTAAAGGTCAAGGTGTTTTTAGCCATCTACCGCAGGCTTTGACAAGTTCATATTCTCACACCATCGCAACCCTGAACCCGAGGAACTCTCCATGAACATCGCCTTGATTGGTGCCACCGGCTTTGTCGGCACGGCCGTGCTGAATGAATTGCTGCAACGCGGCCACCGCGTGACGGCGCTGGCCCGCAATCCGGCCAAGCTCGCCGCGCGCCACGGCCTGACCGTGGTGGCTGCCGACGCGCAGGACGCCACCCAGGTGGCCCAGGCCGCAGCGGGCCACGACGCCGTGGTCAGCGCCTACAACCCCGGCTGGACGGTGCCGGACATCCACGACCAGTTCCTCCAGGGCACGCGCGCCATCATCGACGGCACCAAGCGGGCGGGCGTGCGGCGCTTTCTGATGGTGGGTGGCGCGGGCAGCCTGTTTGTGGCGCCCGGCCTGCAACTGGTGGATACGCCCCAGTTCCCCGCCGAATGGAAGCAGGGCGCCCTGGCCGCGCGCGAGGCGCTGAACTGGATTCGCACCGAAAGCACGCTGGACTGGACCTTCCTCTCGCCCCCCATCCTGCTGCAGCC
>DAIQRN010000206.1:0-5246 GCA_036786185.1 Acidovorax sp.
CCGCCGCCCAGGTGGTGTACCGCGACTTTGCCGCCACGCCCCAGTACCGCTGGGGTCTGCTCAGCGAACGTCTGGGCACCGACTGCTGGCTCAAGCACGAGAACCACACGCCCGTGGGGGCTTTCAAGATCCGCGGCGGCCTGACCTACTTTGACCAGCTCGCCCGGCGCGGTGCCATGCCCTGCGAAGTGATCAGCGCCACCCGCGGCAACCACGGCCAGAGCATGGGCTGGGCAGCGCGTCGCCACGGCGTGGCCTGCACCATCGTCGTGCCGCGCGGCAACTCGGTCGAAAAGAACGCCGCCATGCGCGCCCTGGGCGTCACGCTCATCGAGCACGGCGAGGACTTCCAGGAAGCGCGTGAACATGCCATAGCGCTGGCCGCCCAGCGCGGCGCCCACATGGTGCCCAGCTTCCACACCGACCTGCTGCGCGGCGTCAGCACCTACTGGTGGGAATTTTTGCGCGCCGTGCCGCAGCTCGACGTGGTGTACGTGCCCATCGGCCAGGGCTCGGGCGCGTGCTCGGCCATCGCCGCCAAGATGGCGCTGGGACACAAGGTGCGCATCGTGGGCGTGGTCAGCCGCCACGCCACGACCTATGCCGACTCGGTGGCCGCAGGCCGCGTGGTCGAGGCGCCGGTGACCACGCGCCTGGCCGACGGCATGGCCTGCCGCGTGGCCGACCAGCAGGCGCTGGACATCATCGCCCCGCACATCGACCACATCGTGCAGGTGAGCGACGACGAAGTCGCCGCCGCCATGCGCGCCCTGTTCACCGACACTCACAACGTGGCCGAAGGCGCGGGCGCCGCCGCCCTGGCCGCCGCGCTGCAGGAACGCTCACAGCTGCGCGGCCAGGCGGTAGGGCTGGCGTTGACGGGCGGCAACGTGGATGCAGCGGTTTTCAGCAAGGTGCTCCAGGACTGAAATCCGCGCCAGCTTGCACGCAATTGCTACAAAATTAGTAGCTTTCGTCGCTTGTGTGACAAGCGCCAGCGGCGGATTTACCCACAATCTGCCCCATGGGAACCCTCTACCTCGTGCGCCACGGCCAGGCCTCATTTGGCGCGGATGACTATGACCAGCTGAGCCCGCGCGGCCGCGAGCAGGCCGTGCGCCTGGGCGAGTACTGGCGCGCACGCGGTCTGGTGTTCGACGCCGTCATCACCGGCACGCTGCGCCGCCACACGCAGACGCTGGAAGGCATTGCCCAGGGCCTGCAAATCACGCCCCAGGCGCTGCAGATGCCCGGCCTGAACGAGTACGACAGCCACGCGCTGATTGCCGCCATCCACCCCCAGCCACTGGGCCCGACCGACACGCCCGAGAAGTTCCGCCAGCATTTCCGCATCCTTTGCGACGCGCTGGCGCAGTGGATGGCGGGCGTCATCAGCCCGCAGGGCATGCCCAGCTGGGCCGACTTCTCGGCCGGTGTGCGCGCCGCGCTGGACCATGTGCGCCACCACCACGCGGGCCAGAACGTGCTGCTGGTGAGCAGCGGCGGCCCCATCTCCACCGCCGTGGGCGAGGTGCTGTCCACGCCGCCCGAGGTGACGATCGCGCTGAACATGCGCATCCGCAACAGCGCGGTGACGGAATTCAGCATCAGCCCCAAGCGGCTGATGCTGCAGACCTTCAACACCCTGCCGCACCTGAACGAGGCGCAACACCTGGACTGGATCACGCACGCCTGATTTGCTCCTGAAAAAGGAGCTGTTAGCGCCTACTGGATAAGCGCCGGAGGCCGCTTTGGCTTAAATCTCTCGCACGGTATCCGGCGGCAGCGCGTGCAGCTCCTGCAGCAGCTGCACCAGTGCTTCGGCGGCGGCCTGCACCACGGCGCGGCCCCTGTCCGCCGTGGCCGCCGCCGCGTTGCCCACGGCGCCTGCCGGGTGGTAGTCCTGCATGGCCCAGCCCATCTTGGCGCTCTTGCCGTTGCCCAGCAGGCGGTAGCGCTCGGCGCGGTCCTGCGAGCTGGAGCGCCAGTCGCGCGCATGCTCCATGCGCACCGTGGCGGGCGCCAGGTGCAGCATCATCGACGTTTCTATCTCGCCGCCGTGGATGCCAAAGCGGTGCTCCTCGGCGCTGAACTGCCCCGCCACCGCGTCGGGCAGCGGCAGGCTGAACCAGCTGGCGCTGTACACCAGCAGCCCGCAGCGCTGGCGCAGCTCGCGCGCCACGATGTCCATGGCGGCCACATTGCCGCCGTGGCCGTTGAGCAGCAGCAGCTTCTGGATGCCCGCGCGCGCCACGCATTCACCGATCTCGGTCCACAGCGCAATCACCGTAGCGGGCGACAAGGTGAGCGTGCCGGGAAAGCGGATGTGCTCCGGGCTCAGGCCCACGTTCTGTGGCGGCAGGAACAGCACGGGCAAGTCGGCGGGCAGCTGCGGCAGCGCGGCATCGATCACGCCCTGCAGCAGCGTCGCATCCACCGACAGGGGAAGGTGCGGTCCATGCTGCTCGATGGCCGCCACGGGCAGCACGGCCACCACCTGATCGGCCTGGCCAGCGCTTTGCAGTGCGGCAAAGTCGCGGGTGGTCAGGTCGGCCCAGAAGCGCGACGTCAGGGCCGGGGCAGAGGAAGTTGGGGGCACGGCGGCAGCGGTCATGGCGCGATGTTAGCTGCGGTCTGCGCCATGCCCGCCTTATCGCAGCGCCGTGGTGATCAGCCAGTACACACCATGGCCTGCACCCAGTGCCAGCAGCAGCGCCAGTGCCGCACCACTGGTGCGGGAGGGCAGGCCCCGGTGCCGCTGCCAGGCGCGCACGCCCAGCGCCACGGCGCTGCCGCCGGCGGCCAGCACGGCCCACAGCATCCACACCAGCCCCCGGCCCAGGCAGCCAAAGCTTTCGCAGTACAGCGTGAAGCCGTAGTACGACAGGGCCACCAGCAGCACACAAAGGGCCAGCAGCAGGCCGTCCAGCACCCGCCCCACCCGCTGCGCCGTGCGCGATGGGGTAACAGCAGCGGCGGGGGACGCAGGGGCGGCGCTCATGAAAGCCTCACAAAGGAATGGCGGCCAGCATAGCGCCCGGCGGCGCACGCTGCGCGGCCGCCCGTCCCGCTACCATCACCGCATGACCCGAGACCTCTTCCGCCAAGACGCCTACCTGCGCGAATGCAGCGCCCACATCACCGCCGTCACCGATGCCGGGATCGTGCTGGACCAGACCGTGTTCTACCCCCTGGGCGGCGGCCAGGCCGGCGACAGCGGCGTGCTGGTGCTGGCAGACGGCACGCAGATCACCATTGCCGACACCCGCAAGGGAAAGGACGCCGACGGCAACGCCACCAGCGATATCGTGCACATCCCCGCCCCCGGACAAGAAGACCGCTTGGCGCAGCTCACGTCTGGTACGGCTGTCACCGCCCACATCGACTGGGAGCGCCGCCACCGCATGATGCGCCTGCACACCACCAGCCACCTGCTGTGCCATGTGGTGCCGCAGCTGGTCAACGGCTGCTCGATCACGCCCGACTACGCGCGGCTGGACTTTGCGATGACCGACCCTCTGGACAAGGAGCAGCTGACCGCCGCCATCGCCACCCTGGTGGCCGCCGCCCACCCGCTCACCGTGGCCTCGATCAGCGACGAGGAACTGGACGCCAACCCCGCCCTGGTCAAGAGCATGAGCGTGCAGCCTCCGCGCGGCACCGGGCGCATCCGCACCATCCGCATCGGGGGCGAAGGCGGCGCGCCGCTGATCGACCTGCAGCCCTGTGGAGGCACGCATGTGGCCAACACCTCGGAGATCGGCGGGATCGTGGTGACAAAAATCGAGAAAAAGAGCGCAACGACCCGGCGGGTGGTACTAGGCTTTGCCCAGTGATGAGCGCCCGACCCCACTGTCAACAATCTTGAGCCACCGCAGCCCCCGGTTGCATTGGCTTACGCAGGCAGGCGGACAACGGGGACAATAGCGCCCGCGCGCAGCAGCCGCCCGGCATCCGGGTAGCGATGACCGGGCCTCCCCCGGGGGCTGCGGCGCCTACCCTTGCCTGCCGCCATGCCGATCTCCCTGCGCTCCGTCTCGTTTGCCACCCTGCGCCAGCACCGCTGGTTCCGCCCTACCGTTCGCGCGCTGGCGGGCTTGATCGCTCTTTGGCTGGTCACTTGGCTGGCCATTCCACCGCTGGTCAAGGGCCCGCTGGAGCGCATCGCGTCCGAGCAACTGGGCCGCGCCGTGACCATTGGCGGCATCGACTTTCAGCCCTGGAGCCTCGAATTTGCGCTGCGTGACGTGGCCGTGGCAGGTGCCAATGGTGCGCCCCCGCAGCTGACCATTGGCCGCGTCTATGCCGACGGCGAGCTGCAGTCGCTGCTGCGCCTGGCGCCCGTGGTGGACGCTTTCACCATCGAGAACCCCCAACTGCGCCTCACGCACCGGGGCGACGGCCACTATGACGTGGACGACATCATCGCCAAGCTCACCGCGCGCCCCAGCGACCCGCAACCCGACACCGGCCCTGCGCGCCTGGCGCTGTACAACCTGGCGCTGACGGGCGGCAGCATCGACTTCATCGACAACGCCGTCAACAACACCCATGAGGTGCGCGCGCTCGCCCTCCAGGTGCCCTTCATCAGCACCCTGCCCTCGCAGCGCGAGGTGAAGGTGGAGCCCCATCTGTCGTTCGCGCTGGACGGCAGCCGGTTTGACTCGTCGGCCCAGGGCACCCCGTTTGCACAGACCGGCAAGACCGACGCCAGCCTGCGCCTGGCGGGCCTGGACCTTGCCCCCTACCTGGCCTACCTGCCCGCCAACCTGCCCGTGAAGGTGCAAAGCGCCACACTGGATGCGGATGTGAAGGTGGCCTTTGAACAGCACCCGCGCATGGCTGTGAAGCTGAGCGGCACCGTGCAAGCCAGCGGTGTGCGCATGGCCGACCGCCAGGGCGCCGACCTGCTGAGCTACGAGCGCCTGAAGATCGACATGGCCGATGTGCGCCCGCTGGAGCAGATCGTGCGCCTGCAGCATGTGGAGCTGACGGCGCCCGTGGTCACGGCCACACGCGATGCGGCGGGCCAGATCAACCTGGCACAGCTGGCGGCGCCTGCGCAGCCTGCAGCGCCCGCCAAGGGCAAGGCCACCACACCTGCAGTGCCCGCATCTGCCGATGCGGCATCTTCGCCGCTGGCCAGCGCCAGAACAGCCTCCGCCCCAGCGTCCCCCGCTTCCACAGGCAAAGCCAAGGCCAAAACAGCCGCCCCCGCCTGGTCGGTCGAAGTCTCCACGGCCGCC